>DATGKG010000094.1:0-5914 GCA_035294805.1 Binataceae bacterium (SeqCode)
GAGACGCGCCTGCGTGACATCGCGACCAGCCACGCCCATCGGCATATCGAATTTTGTATGCGTCCGAACGGTTCGATTTGCCAATCCGCGAGCTTCGATTCCGCGACCGGCGCGATGCTTCGTCGCTACACGCACAAGGGCATCAGCGACACCAGCACCTGGGCGCGCGCGCAGGCGTGGGGGATGCTCGGATGGGCGCTAAGTGCGCAATGGTGCGAAGATGCTTCCTTCCTCGAGCCGGCCGAAAAAGCGGCAGAATGGTGGATCGCGCACGTGCCGAGTGATCGCGTGGCCTACTGGGACTTCGATGATCCCGCGATCCCGCATACCAATCGCGATACCTCAGCGACGGCGATTGCGGCGGCGAGCCTTCTGAAGCTCTCCGCGCTCTCGCGCGAGAAGCGCAAGCGCGATGCGTGGCGCGAGGCCGCCGAGGCCACGGTGCGCGCGCTGATCGATTCTCACCTCGGTGAGGACGGCGGTTTGTGGGACGGATGCTTCAACAAAAGGATCGGCCTCGCGACCCGGCACGAGCTGGTATGGGGGACCTACTACTTGTTCGAGGCGCTGCAGGTTCTCGCCGGCAGACTCGAACCTTCACGCGTCTGAAGTCCGCAACGCTCGAACGACACACCTCGCTCGGCGCGTTCAGACTTTAATCTTTCGCGCACCTTGACTATACGATCTGAAGCCGCGTCGAAGTGCGCATCCCCCAACCGAGGTGTGAAGTCATGAAAGCATTGGTGCTGGAAGAAATCGGCAAGCCGATGGTGGTTCGAAACGATTGGCCAGAGCCCAAATGCCCCGACGATGGTGCCATCGTTCGCGTCGAGGGCAGCGGTATCTGCCGCTCGGACTGGCATCTGTGGCAAGGCGACTGGGGATGGATCGGTTTCAAGCCACGGCTGCCCGCGGTCCTCGGTCACGAGTTCGCCGGCGTGATCGAGGAGGTCGGCAAGGACGTGAAGAATCTGAAGCGCGGCGCGCGCGTAGTGGTTCCGCTCGCGCAAGGATGCGGCGTGTGCGACGACTGCCGCGTCGGTTACGGCAATCATTGCTCGCGCAGCGGCGGCATGACCGGCTATGCGCAGTACGGCGTGTTGCATCATGCCGACTTCAACCATGCGCCGCTTCCAGAAGGTATTGATTTCGTCGAGGCTTCGTCGATGGGATGCCGCTACGTGACCGCATTCCATGGCCTCCTCGACCAAGGGCACGTCCAGGCCGATGAGACGGTGGTGGTCTACGGATGCGGCGGGGTTGGCCTATCGGCGGTGCAGATCGCGGCGGCGCTGGGCGCGCGCGTCATCGCGGTGGATTTGGACGATCGCAAACTGGAGCTGGCGAAGCAGGTCGGCGCGACCGATGTCATCAACGGTAAGAAAACCGATCCGGTCAAGGCGGTGCGCGACCTGACCAATGGCGGCGCCGATGTCAGCGTCGACGCGCTAGGTATCGAGGCGACCTGCCGCAACGCCGTGATGAGTCTGCGCAAGCGCGGCCGCCATATTCAGATCGGTCTCACCACCCAGAAAGAAAAGGGCGAAGTCGCGCTACCTATCGATCAAATTGTATTTCGCGAAATACAGTTTGTAGGCTCGCTCGCGATCCAGTCGTTCCGCTATCCCGCGCTGCTCGATATGGTCCAGCGCGGACGGCTCGCGCCGCGCAAGCTCATCACGGAGACGATTCCGATCGAAAAAGCATTTGGCGTGCTCGAGCAGATGTCGAAATTCGAAAACGTCGGCATCAGCGTCATCAACCAGTTCTAGGTTCGGTTCGGCCATCCGTGCGGAGGGCAACATGATCGTCCGGGCGAGAAAGACCTACAAGGTAACCGCGGAAAAAAGCGTTCCGATGAAAACTCGTGACGGCGTCACGCTCTATGCCGACGTGATTCGTCCCGATGCCCCGGGGAATTTTCCGGTGCTGCTCAGCCGCACGCCCTACAACAAAAAAGGCAGCGACGATCCGAATGGCCCGGGCGTCATGTTTGCCCACTACGGTTACGTCTCAGTGATGCAGGACTGCCGCGGCCGCTTCGAATCCGAAGGCGAGTACGACACCATCTTTCAGGAAGTCGCCGACGGCTACGATGCGGTCGAATGGGCCGCGCGATTGCCATGGTCAAACGGGCGCGTGGGCACCACCGGCCAGTCCTACCTCGGCCTCACTCAGTACATGATCGCATGCAACGATCCGATGCCGCCGTCATTGCAGGCGATGGCGCCCGTCTCGGCCTCCTCGGATTACCATGCGAGCTGGATTTATCACACCGGCGGCGTGTCGCTGTGGGGATGGATCGTTCCGTACGCGATTTTCAAAGGCCTCAACACCGTTAAGCGCGCGAAGCGCAACGATCTGTTCGAGAAGGTCAAGGAATATGTCGAAGGCGGCGAGTTTCCTCTCATGCGGAAAACCCGCTTCGGCCTCAATGCTTTCACACCGCTCACCGATGAGTGGTATCGCCATCTTCCGATCAAGGATTGGGGCGAACTCCTGAAGGACGTCGCGCCTTACTTCGCCGATCACATCGCGCATTCCGATGATGGGGAGTACTGGTATCGCGCCAATGTTAACCGCCATGCGACCAGCGTCAGCGTGCCGATGCTGCATGTCACCTCTTGGTACGACATCTTCGGCGAAGGCGGTCGCACGGCCTATCGCAGCATCCGCGACGGCAGTAAATTCGAGAACGCGCGCAATGGGCAGCGCCTGATCATCGGACCGTGGGGGCATCTGCTTCCCTACAACGTGCCGAGCTCGCGCGGGACCGGCGATATCGACTTCGGTCCTTCCGCGCTCATCGATTTGAATGAAACGCTGCTGCGATGGTTCGACTACTGGCTTAAGGATGTCAGCAACGGAATCATGGACGAACCGCCGGTGACGATTTACACGCTCGGCGAGAATCGATGGCAGCAACTCTCCGACTGGCCACCGCCCAACCTGCGTCAGGTGCGCTTCTTCCTGCATAGCGAGAAAGGCGCCAACGGACTTAAGGGCGATGGTTCGCTTTCGACGGTGCCGCCACGCAATGAGCGGGCGGATACCTATACCTACAATCCCGACGATCCGGTCCCATCGATGGGAGGCAACAACCTCGCGATCGACATGGGCATTCAGGATCAACGTCCGGTCGAAGAGCGCGCCGATGTCCTGGTCTACACTTCCGAAGCTCTAGAAGAGCCACTCGAAGTTACCGGGCCGGTGACGGTCGAGTTGTGGGCCTCGTCGTCGGCGATCGATACCGACTTTACCGCGAAGCTGGTCGACGTGCGTCCGGACGGCTATGCGCAGAATCTCGTCGACGGGATCCTCCGCGCCCGCTACCGGAACTCATCTTCCAAGCCGGAGCTGATGGAGGCCGGAAAGCCCTACAAATTCACCATCGACTTGTGGGCGACCAGCAATGTTTTTCTGCCGGGCCACCGGATTCGCCTGGAGATCAGCTCGAGCAACTTTCCGCGCTTCGATCGCAACCTCAACACCGGAGAGGCATTCGGCGAAGGGACCAGAACGCGTCCGGCGCAGCAGACTATTTTCCACGACGGCACGAGGGGATCGCATGTGCTGCTGCCGGTGATTCCTCGATGAGACGAACTCAACCGCGGATGCGGGGTAGACGGCCTACTTGGCAATCGGACCTGATGTGGTCATCATATGGTCATGAAGCAGGTAGGCATCGCGGAGCTGAAAGCGCATTTGAGTCAGTATCTTCGCGCCGTTCGAAAAGGTCAAACCGTGCTCGTGCTCGATCGCGAGACTCCGATTGCGCAAATCGTGCCGGTCACGGAGCGGACCAGGATCAAGATTCGCAAACCAGAGCGCGGCGCGCCCCCATTTAACCAAATCCGATGGCCGGCACCGTTGAACACGAACATCGATATCGTGGATTTGTTGCTGGAAGAGCGGCAGAACCATCGATGAACGCGTATGTGGATTCCTCGGTACTTCTGCGCAAGGCACTCGGACAACCGCGAGCCCTAAAGGAGCAAATCAATCGGCCGGTTTCGAGCGTTTTGATTGTTGCTGAAAGTCTTCGCACACTGGATCGGCTCCGGCTCCGCGATCATCTTTCCGTTCCTGAAGTAGCAACGCGGCGGCAGGCAATTATTTCAGCAGTCGCATCGCTGGAGTTGATTGAGCTCGACACCGACGTTCTGGGCCGCGTTGCCCAGCCGATGCCGACGGAGTTGGGAACCCTCGACGCGATTCATCTTACCAGCGCACTTCTGTGGCAAGAAGCAACCGGCGAAAACCTAACGATGGCAACCCACGACCGCGCACTCGCGTTAGCCGCGCAAGCGTACGGAATGAACGTCGTTGGTGTCGCCCTAACCTAATGCCTACGGCCGGAATTGCAGCGCGCGCGGTACGAGCTGCGACGGTTGCGATACGATGCGATAGGCATTCTCGATCCATTCGCAGACCCATCGGCGCGTGTCGCGAGGATCGATCATCTCCTCCATCTGAAATTTGTTGAGCGGGCCGATCGGGCCGCGCGCGCTTTCGATGCGTGCATTGATCTCCGCGCGCAATGCTTTCGGATCGGCCGCCTCGGCGAGCTGGCGTTTGTAGGCCGCCTCGATGCCGCCTTCGGGCGGGATGCCGCCGACATCGGCCGCCGGCCACGCGACGCGCACACTCGCTCCACTGCGCGGCGTCGCATAGTTGTTGCCCGCGACGCCGAAGCTGCGCCGCATGATGACGGTGAAGATCGGAATCGTGACCTGCGCGAACGCGATCATCCATTCGCCGCCTTTGCGGATGGTGCCTGTCATCTCATGCTCGAGGCCGACCGCGAAGCCTGGATTGTCGACGAGGTTCAGCATCGGAAGATGAAACAGGTCGCACAGGTCGAGATGACGCTTGAGCTTGTCGCATCCGTCGGCCGTGAGCGCGCCGCCGTTGATGTGCCGGCAATCCGACGCGATCACGCCCATCGGATAGCCGTTGAAGCGCACGAGCCCGACGATTTGATCGGTGCCCCATAGCGAGCCGATCTCGAAGAACGAGCCGCGGTCCGCCATCAGCCGGATCGCGCGGCGCATATCGAATGTCGTCGTGCGTTTGCGCGGAATGATGGTGAACAGTTCCTCGTCGCGACGATCGAGCGGATCGCTCGGGTCGGACGGCAACACCGGCGGCGCTTCATAGACGCTCGATGGCAGATACGAAAGGAAGCGCTTCGCCATCGCACACGCCTCTTCCTCGGTCTCGGCGAGATTGTCGACGGATCCGTTGCGACAGTGGATGTGCCATCCGCCCAGCTCTTCCTTGGTGATGTCGTAGCCCATCGCATGACTCACCACTGGCGGTCCGGCGACGAAGAGTTGCGCGATGTCGCGCACCATCACGGAGAAATGTCCGAGCACCGCTTTCGCCGCGCCGATGCCGACCACACTCCCAAGGAGCATGTTGACCACCGGCACTTCGCTGAGCTGATGCACATACATGGTGCTGCCGAGATGACCGGGCAGGAACGAACCGCCCTCGCCCGATACGCGCGGACGTCCCGCGCTGATAGTGCCGGAGCTTTCCAGCGCGCGGCTCTCGCCCGCCTTCTGCTGCTTGGGCACCATCGCGGCGATACTGCCGCCGCCCGATGAGCCATCGAGCATACGAATCGACGGACAATGCAGGTCGAGCGACAGCCGATCGAGATGCGTGGCCTTGCCGCCGATCGCGCCGTCGGCATGCCCACCACGCGAGGTGAAATCGTCGGCGCATACGACGACCGTGCGGCCCGCGATCTTGCCCCATCCTCCTACGTGGTTGGCTGGCGTGAAGCCGGACACGCGTCCTTCGTCATCGTAATCGGCGAAACCAGTGAGGCTGCCGACCTCCCGAAAGCTGCCGGCGTCGAGCAGCATGTCGATTCGCTCGCGGCACGTCAGCTTGCCCCGATGGC
>DATGKG010000095.1:0-2875 GCA_035294805.1 Binataceae bacterium (SeqCode)
GGCCACGACAACCATCGGATCTACGGCGATGTGCTCGGCGTGTCGGCGAATGAGCTGGAGCAACTCCGCCGTGAGAAAATCATCTGAACGAAGCGCAATGGAATATACGGAACTCCATCCGCTAGTCCCCGAAGGAAAATATTTCGAAGGCCCGCGCTGGCACGACGGCAAATTGTGGTTTGTCGACAGCCTCGCGATGAAGTTGCTGCGGGTCTCGCTCGACGGCGCATGCGAGACGGTGTGCGCGATTCCGGGCATTGCCGGCGGCATCGGATTTTTGCCGAATGGCGACGCCGTCATCACCTCGATGTTCGATCGCAAGCTGCTGACATTCGCCAACGGCAAAGTATCGACGCTGTACGATTTGTCGAACGTCGCGGCGGGTAGCATTGATGACATGATCACCGACGCATACGGGCGCATCTTCGTCGGTGACCTCGGCTTCGATCTGATGAAGGGTGGGAGTCACGACAACGGACAGATCATCCTCGTAACGTCGAACGGCGATGCGCGTGTCGTTGCGCGCGGACTTCACTTCCCCAACGGTATCGCCGTATCGCAGCTCGGCGGGCGGCTCGTGGTGGCCGAGAGCGACGGCAATCGTCTTGCGGAATTCGCAATCGCATCGGATGGGTCGCTGGATTTGAAGCATCGCATCGGCAACTTCACGGAGCCCGACGGCATCTGCCTCGATAGCGAGGGCGCGGTATGGACCAGCCTCTTTCAGGAAGACGCGTTCGTGCGTGTCGATTCAAAAGGCCGCGTGCTGGATCGCATCTCCGTCGCGAGCCGTCGCGCGGTTGCATGCGCACTCGGCGGCGAGGATCGCCGTACGCTCTTCTGCATCAGCGCGGTGACGACGCACGAGGATCTGATGCGCGGCAAATCATCCGCGCGCATCGATACGGTTCGGGTTGAAATCCCCGGCGCCGGCTTCCCGTAGCGCGCTCACGCCACCTTGCTCATGAAAGTGTCGACGGCGCGCGCAAAGAATGATTCGTCGGAATAGCGGCCCAGATCGAGGATGAAGTAGGTAGCGCCGGAGTCGCGATCGGCATGCAGCTTTTCGCGTGCCGCCGATGCGTCGTCGAGCTTCAGTCCGCGGCGCACGATAATTTCGGGCGCTGATTTGCCGGCCGCTTTGACTTTCGCATTGAGTGAGTCGACGGCCGGTTTCAACTCGGCCGTGCGCAACATCGGATGCCATCCGTCGCCGAACTTCACAACGCGCTCCTGCGCCGCCGCGCTGTTGCCGCCGATCCAGATCGGAGGACGGGCGGGACGTGGCAGAAACACGAAGGCGGGAAACTTCACCAACTTTCCGTCGTAGGGGCGCGCCTCCTCGCTGTTCCACAAATGATGAAGGACGGCGAGCGTTTCCGTCGTCATCGCGCCACGCTTCTTGATGTCAGCGCCGAGCGCTTCGAACTCGGGCTTCATCCATCCCACGCCGACGCCGAGAATCATGCGATCGCCCGAAAGTTCCTGGATCGTCGCGACCTGCTTCGCGGTCAGCACCGCCGGACGATACGGGATCACAAGCACCGACACGCCGAGGCGGATGCGCTCGGTCGCACCGGCGAGAAACGCGAGTGTCGCGAGGACATCCAGATAGCGTCCGCCGGATCCTTCAGTTTGATCAGGTGGGATGCACAAATGGTCGGATACGAACAGCGCATCGAAACGGGCCTGCTCGGCGATGCGCGCGCATTCGCGGATGGTTTTGCGGTTGGACTGCGGCCCCATATTGCGGATAGCGACTCCGTACTTCATGCGGCGTTCCTCATCGATGGTTTGCGGGCTCTCCCGCGCGGGTGCCCGACAGTGTAATGGATATGTCGCGGAAAAACCGCAGGAGAAGGATGGGGCGTCCATCGGCAAAATCGCGCAAGGCCTACGACTTCGACGCGCTGCTCGACGTTGCGGTGCGCGTGTTCCTGGAGCGCGGCTATGACGGCAGCTCGCTCGATCAAGTCGCGCGCGCCGCCGGCATCACCAAGGCCAGCATCTACTATCACGCGAAGGGCAAGGAGGAACTGCTGCTGCGCGGCGCCGGTCGCGCATTCGATGCGCTTTTCGCGGTGCTGCAGGAACCGGCCGCCGCGAACTTTTCCGCGATCGACCGGCTCAAGCACGTGGTTCGGCGCACGATCGAAATCACCGTCACGATGACGCCGGAAGTCGCGCTGCTGCTGCGCGTGCGCGGCAACACGCGGGCCGAACGGCGCATCCTTGAGCGGCGGCGCGAGTTCGATCATCTTATCGCGGAGCTGTTTGCGGCGGCGCAGAAAGAGAAGAGCATTCGTGGCGATGTTGACCCGCGCCTCGCGACGCGGCTGCTCTTCGGCATGCTGAATTCCATCAGCGAATGGTACCGGCGCGACGGTCTTCTGCGCGCGCCGGAGATTGCCGATGCGGTTTTCAAACTCGCCTTCGAAGGTTTGGAGCCGTAGCCGCCATCATCGGCGATAGCCAACGCGTTCATCTATAATCGCGATATGAAAGCGATGACGGTGAACATTCCCGGCGCGATCGAGGAGCATCCGCTCGCGATGGTGGATATCGCGCGGCCGGAGCCCGCGACGAATGAAATTCTCGTGCGCGTGAAGACCTGCGGAGTATGTCGAACAGACCTCCACGTGTCGGAAGGCGACCTCCCGATGCATCGGGCGCACGTGATCCCCGGACATGAAGTCGTGGGCGTCGTCGAGGCGGTCGGCGCCGGATGCACGCGCTATCGCGTGGGCGATCGCGTCGGCATCGCATGGCTGCGCGAGACCTGCCGCATCTGCATGTACTGCAAACGCGGACGCGAGAATCTCTGCCTAAATGCGAAATTCACCGGCTATGATCACGACGGTGGTTATGCCGAATA
>DATGKG010000096.1:0-6006 GCA_035294805.1 Binataceae bacterium (SeqCode)
GCAGGTCGAGCATCCGGTAACAGAGATTCGCTTCGGATGCGATCTGGTGGCGGAGCAACTCAAAATCGCGGCGGGCGAGCACGTCGAGGATTTCGGTACGCCACGGGGTGCGACCATCGAATGTCGCATCACTGCCGAAGACGCCGAACACGATTTTCGTCCCGCGATCGGCCGCGTCTCGTACCTGCATCTGCCGAACGCGCCCGGAGTGCGCGTCGATACCTTCCTCAACGAAGGTATCGAGGTGAGCGCGAATTACGACAGCTTGCTCGCCAAGGTCATCTGCTATGGCGCCAATCGCGAGGAGGCGCGCCGCCGCATGCTCTTGGCGCTCGATGAGGTCGTCATCGTGGGGATTCATCACACGACGGCCTTTTTGTGCGATGTGATCGCGAGCGAGCAGTTCGCGCGCGGCGAGTTGTCGACGCATTTTGTCGATGATCATTTCAACCAATGGCGCTACGGCGAAAAGAACGAGAAAGCGGCGCTGATCGCGGCAGCGCTGGTCGCTTCTCGCGCGATTGGAAAGAGCGAAGCGGTTTCGGCTCCGAACGGAAAAATCGAGCGGCGCGATCAGTCGCCATGGGGCGCGCTCGGCGGATTTGAGTTATGGCAGCGCCGCTGAAACTCAAACGCAGCGGTGCCCCGGAACGCGAGGCGGAAATCGTCGCGATAACGGATTCGATCGTCACCGCGCGCATCGATGGCGAAGAGGTTTCGGCATCGCTCACCTCCCTCACCGATGGCAGCGCGATGCTCGCGATTGGCGACCGCCGCTATCACGTAAGCGGCACGAAGCGCGGAAATTCGATCCTGGTGGCCGCCGCTGCGATGAGCGCGGAATATCAAGTCGTCGAGACGCGCCGTGGCTCGCGCCATGGTGGCCTCGCATCGCCGACCATCGATGCGCCGATGCCCGGAACGGTGCTAAAGATCCTCGTGACGGAAGGCGCGCGCGCAGAGGCGGGCGATCCGCTGATCGTGCTCGAAGCGATGAAGACCGAGACGACGCTGAGTGCCGAGAGTGCGGCGTTTATCAAACGCATCCATGTGCAGGTGGGTCAGCGCATCGATCACGGCGCGACGCTGATCGAACTGGGACCGGTCCCTGAACCGTGAGTACCAACGAATCGGACATAAGGGTTGAATCGAGCGGCGGTATCCTGCGCGTCACTATCAATCGTCCCGAGAAGCGCAACGCGCTAAGCGCCGAGGTCCTGCGTTCTCTCGGCGAGGCTTTTTCATCCCACCGCGACGATCGGGGTCTGCGCGTGGCGATATTGCGTGGCGCGGGCGAGCAATGCTTCGCAGCGGGCGGCGATCTGCGCGAACTCGCAGCGATCACGACGCTTGAGGGCGCGGCATCGATGGCGCGTGACGCGAAGGCCTCACTCGAGGCGATTCGGCAGTTCCCACTTCCTGTGGTCGCCGCGCTTAACGGCGATGCGATGGGGGGTGGCGCGGAACTCGCGGTAGCCTGCGATTTTCGCATCGCCGCGGCGCATGCGCGCATCGGCTTCGTGCAGGGGCGGCTCAACATCGCGACCGCGTGGGGCGGCGGCATCGATCTGATGCGCTTACTTGGAACTTCGCGCGCGCTGAATCTGATGTGCCGAGGCGATATGCTGAGCGGAGCGGAGGCCTCATCGATCGGACTCGTCGATGCTGTAGCGCGCGAGGGCCAGTCGCTCGATGATCTCATTTCTGATTTTATCGCGCCGATTTTGAAGCAAGCGCCGCAGGTGCTTCGCGCATTCAAGGCGGTGGCGAGCGGGGTGCGCGCGGGATTATCGCGCGATGAGCTGAACGACATCGAGACGCGGATGTTCGCGCAGACCTGGGTGCACGACGATCATTGGACGGCCGCCGAGAAAATCACTTCGAAGTGGAAGCCCGGGAATCGTACTTAGCTGGCGTTACGGACAGCGAGTAGCTGCTGTTTTTACTTCCCCCGGGGTTGCGGATGAGAATGCCGCGCTCGATGAGGTCCGCGATATCGCGCTGTGCAGTGGCTGTCGAGCACTTCGCCAATGCAGTCCATTTTCGTACGGTTAGGTTGCCTTCGAAGCCATCAAGGTATCGATTCAATACCTTTCGTTGTCGCTCATTGAGCGCGTCTTGAGCATGACTTTGCCAAAATTCAGTTTTTGCCAAAACGCTGGCGCAGGCCCCTTGCGCTCGGTCTATAGCTCGCGAAAAGCATCCTATGAACCAAAGCAATTGATCGGTAGCGTCGAGGTCACCTTTCTGTGTGCTTTCCAGAGAATCGTAGTACGCGGAACGGTCTCGCCGGATCTGAGCGGAAAGACTGTAGAATCGCTGATCGGAGTGCTCAGTACGTGCGAGGCTCATGTCTGCCAGTGCGCGTGCGATTCGTCCGTTACCATCTTCGAACGGGTGTACAGTGCAGAACCAGAGGTGCGCGATAGCGGCCTCGACAATCCCGTCGAGCCGAGGCGGGTGATTAAACCACTGAAGGAATGCTTTCATTTCCGCATCCATGCGCTCCGCCGGCGGCGCTTCGAAGTGAATTCGTCTTCGCCCATGCGCTCCCGAAACTACTCGCATCGGATCGCTTGACTGATCCCGCCAGGCTCCTACCCTGATACGTTTTAGGTCGGAATATCCAGTCGGGAACAGAGCCGCTTGCCATGCAAAAAGCCGTTCCTCTGTCAAAGGTGCATCAAAGCTTTTTGTCGCGTCCAATGTCATTCCGACGATACCTTCGACATTCCGGTCTTCAGGACCTAAAGCGGCATCCGGAACGCCAAGGCGCCGTGCGACCGACGACCGCACACTCTCGGGGTTTAGAATCTCGCCTTCTATCTCAGAACTCTTGAGCGCTTCTTCCGAGACAGCGTTCAGTTCAGCCCTGACTCGAAGGTCGAAACCAAGTGTTTCCAACCGGCCCAGGAAGCGCCCTTGGTTCATATGAGCCACTTGAAGTGAAGGAAGCAGTCGAGCGCTGTTCCATCTGAAGTGTGGCCAGTCGGGTCGTTCCCAGATATACATTCGCATCAACTCTTGAGGTAAATATATAGCGATTCGCCTCAGGATCCCAGATATTCGCATCGTAATGTGAGGCGAATCACCCTATATTTGTCTCGTGTGGTTGCAGAGTCATTCAAGCCAAAGGTCCAGGAGCAGGCTCTGCGGCCACCGTCGGGACATTTCCATGCTAGAAGAAATCAGGACAAGAACCGTCCGCGTTCAGCGCGAGAAACAAAAGATGAAGTCATCTTCGAAAGAGAAAACTAAACAGCAAAAACGTACGACGCCATCGGGCATCGAGATTCCAATGGTGGCCACGGAAGCGATGCATCATCGCAATGACGAAATGCCGGGCGAGTATCCCTATACGCGCGGCATTTTTCCCGATGGATATCTCGGACGGCTGTGGACGATGCGCCAATATTCGGGATTCGGCACGCCCGAGGAATCCAATCAACGCTACAAATTCCTCCTCGAGCAAGGACAGACCGGGCTGTCGGTCGCGCTCGATCTGCCGACGCAATGCGGCTACGACCCGGTCGATTCCATGGCCCGTCCCGAGGTCGGCAAAGTAGGCGTGTCGCTGTCGAATCTGCGCGAGATGGAAATTCTCTTCGATGGCATCGACCTCGCGAAGATTTCCACCTCGTTCACCATCAACGGCACTGCGGCGATCATCTATGCGATGTACCTCGCCACCGCGGACAAGTCGGGCGTGCCGCGCGCGAAGCTGACCGGCACTATCCAGAACGACATCCTGAAGGAATTCGTCGCGCGCGGGACGTGGATTTTTCCGGTGCGCCCTTCGATGCGGTTGGTCGCGGATTCGATTCTCTATGCGAACACGCAAACGCCGCGATTCAATCCCATCAGCATCGCGGGTGCGCACGTGCGCGACGCCGGATGCAACGCGGTCGAGGAGATGGCGTTCACGCTCGCCAACGGCCTCGCCTATGTCGAGGAGTTGCTCACGCGTGGCGCCGACCTGAGCGGCTTCGCGGGGCGGCTGAGTTTCTTTTTCTATGTTCACACCGACTTCTTCGAGGAGGTCTGCAAGTTCCGCGCGGGCCGGCGCATTTGGGCGCGGCTAATGAAGGAGCGCTACGGCGCCACCGATCCGAAGAGCTGCCTGTTCCGTTTCGGCGTGGTATGCGGCGGCGCATCGCTCACGGCGTCGCAGCCGTACAATAACATTACCCGCGTTGCGATCGAGACGATGGCGGCCGTGCTGGGCGGGGCGCAATCTATCTTCACCGCCGCATATGACGAGGCGTTTCAGATTCCGACCGAGGAGAGCGCGGAGATCGCGCTGCGCACGCAGCAGGTCATCGCGCATGAGAGCGGCATCGCGCAGACCGTCGACGCACTCGGCGGAAGTCATTACGTCGAGTACCTCACCGATAAGATGGAAGAAGAGATCCTGCGCGTGATGCGCGAGGTCGACAATTACGGCGGCGTGATCAAGGCGATCGAGCAAGGCTACATCCAGCGTCGCATCGCCGAGCGAGCGCGCCAGCGCAAGGAGTTGCTCGATGCGGGAGAGCGCGTGGTCGTCGGCGTCAATCGCTATCAGCGCGATGAAGAGGCCGGGAGCGTACGCGAGCTGTTCAAAATGGATCCGAAGACCGCGCACAATATCGTCGCGAAGTTCAACGCGATTCGCGATTCGCGCGACAACGGCGCGGTCGAGCGAAACCTCGCGCGGCTGAGCGATGCGGCGGCGAAGGATCGCGAGAACCTGATGCCGTACATCGTCGATTGTTGTCATTCCTACGCGACTGTCGGCGAGATGGTCGCGACGATGAAGAAGCATTGGGGCGAGTTCCGCGAGCCGACCGGCCTCTGACGATGAGCCTTCATCATAAACGCATTCTGGTCGCGAAGCCGGGGCTCGACGGCCACGACGCCGGCGCGAAGATTATCGTGCTCGCATTGCGCGACGCCGGCGCAGAGGTGATTTACACGGGGTTGCGCAAAACCCCGGAGTACATCGCGCGGGTCGCCATCGATGAAGATGTCCACGCAATCGGGCTCAGCCTGCTCTCGGGCGCGCATCTGGAGCTGGTGGCGGAAACCGTCGAATGGCTGAAGAAGCTCGGCGGCGAGGAGATTCGGATTTTCGTGGGCGGCACGATTCCGAAGGAAGATCGGCAGGCCCTGCTGGATATGGGCGTGATCGGCGTCTTCACCGCCGAGATGAAGCTGCAGGAAGTGCTGGCCGCGATCGACGCCGCGCTCTCAAACACCGATATGAGCAGCTAGCTCCTCCAAAAGGGCGGCGACGTCCGACGGTCTCTCGAGGCGAAACCGCGCGACGCTCGCTCGCGCCGCGCCGACCAGCACGCCGGTCCCATGATGGGTTGCGAGCGCGCGGAACGCATCTTCATCGGTAAGGTCGTCGCCGAAGTACACGGTATGCGGACCATCGATGCCGGTATCGTGCATGAAAAACTCGACCGCATTGCACTTGCCGCCGATGCCGCGGGGAATCGCCTCGTGAATCATTTTTCCGTAAAGCAGTCGCAGCGTCGGCCGCTTCATCACGAAGTCGTCGAAGAGAGCAAGCGCCTCGAAGGCGTTATCAGGTGTTGCATTGCGATAATTCAGCGTGAGGGCGACGCGCTTGTCCTCGACGATGAATCCGCGATCGCGAGGAATGGCCGTCGCGACGAACTCGCGCAGCTGCTGGATGTCATCCGCACATCGTTCGACTCCCGGCACGAAGCGCCGGACGCCGTCGCATCCGATGACTTCCAGCCCATGAGTACCCGCAAACAGGAGTCCGTCCCGCAGTCCGAGGAGTCCTAGCAGTGTGTCGAGGTCGCGTCCGCTGATGATCGCGAGGGCGAGCTTTTGCGGATGTCGCGCGAGCCTCGCTATGGCATCTTTCGCGCGCGGGAGCGGAACCGCTTTCCACGGATCATTGGTGATTTCGGAAATCGTGCCATCGAAATCGAGGCATAGCAGCAAGCGTCCACGCGCGAGGAGGTCGTCGAGGAGTTCGCGAGGCAAGGG
>DATGKG010000097.1:0-6279 GCA_035294805.1 Binataceae bacterium (SeqCode)
CCGCGGCGCTCGGCTTCTGTTCAACCTGCTGGGTCGCATTCAAGATCCTGATGCTCAACTCAAGATGTCCAAGCATCTGTCGGATGAGACCCGGCACGCATGGCTCTGGACCAAGCGCATTTCCGACCTTGGCGGCTCGCCGCTGCCGGTCGAGGACGGCTACCAGCGCCGCCTCGGGCTGCGGGTCGGGCTCCCCAAACATATCGTCGACCTGCTCGCTTTGACGGTCGTGGTTGAGGAGCGCGCGCAGAGCCGCTACACCGCCCATGCCGCGCTTCCCGGCGTCGATCCGGAGACGATGGAAGTGCTGAAGGCTGTCACCGAAGACGAGACCTGGCATCTGTCGTGGATCGAAAGAAAGATGCGCGACATTGCTATTCGGGAAACCGGCGACGAGACCCGCGCCGACGAAGCCTTGCAGCGCTACCGTTCCATCGACAAAGAGGTTTACGCGACGCTCGCCGCCGACGAAGCGCAACTGATGCGCTCGTAAAAATATCTAGACGGTTCGGCTGTATTACGGGAGAATCGCGGTGACGGAATTCGCATTGCGAATCGTCTTCTTATTCTTTCCGGGAATTCTTTGTGCGCTACTGGTTGAGAATCTTGTCCCAACACGTCCTTGGTCAGACACCCGATTCGCCCTGTACTCGCTCGTATTGGGGCTCGGAAACTATCTTGTCTACGCAGTTGTTTTTGGGGTGACGCATTCGGAGTGGCCTCCGAAAATTTGGTTTTTTCGGGCGCTCACCGCTGGAGATCCACTCGATCTTAACTATCTTGAGATCATATCTGTAAGCGGTATAGCGCTCTTAATCGGGATGTTCGTGTGCGTCGGACTCAACAAACACTGGCTCCAGAAATTCGCGCAGCGCATCGGCGTTAGTAGCAAATTCGGCGATTTAGATGTGTGGTCTCATACATTTAATTCGTCCGATTTGACAGATAGGTGGGTTGTAGTTCGCGATTTCGCACGCGACTTGGCGTACGAGGGATGGGTGAGCGCATTTTCTGATACCGCCGTTGATAATGAACTTTTGCTGCGAGAGGTGGTGGTTTATCAAAGCTCAACTTCATTGAAGTTGTACGATGTCGAATCGGTTTATTTATCTCGTAAGAAAGACGAACTTACGATAGAATTCAGGAAAGGCCAGAATCTTGGTAATTGAGGAGGCGGTGGTGCCAAACGACAATAACTATCCACATTCTCCCTCGAGGGAGATACGCGAAGGAATTGAGAAAGGAGGGGTCAACGCCAGACCTACTAGCCAGAGACCATCCACGCCGCCCGGTAACACCACGCCCAAGGTCATCTCCTCTAATCCTCCAATCAATCAAACTACAAACGGTTCGGCCGGTAAAAAGTAATTTCTCATAGAGATAACTTAGTTCCTGTCTAAGTCCGGCGGCGCCGTTGTTGGCATCGGTTACTCGGGAAGGTTTATCGCGCCGAAGCCAGAGCACCATTCAGCGCGAGGCGCATTGATTCCGCGGCTGATGCGGCCGCTGCTCCTGGATTTGCGCCGGGGCTTTTCAAGTAGGCGTACATCAAACCGCGGCTCGAATTTACGATGATGCCGGAACCGTCCGCGCGCGCCGCCATCACCGCGTCCTCCGCCGAACCTCCCTGCGTGCCGTAGCCGGGCACCAGGATGATCGCATGAGGCATCAGCTCGCGCGCACGCTTCAGATGCTTCGGATACGTCGCGCCGACCACCGCGCCGACCGAACTGAGTCCGCTGCTACCAATGAAATCATCGCCCCATCCCCGCACGCGCGCCGCGACGGCTTCCCACAGCGGTTTGCCCGAGGCCTCGAGGTCCTGGAACTCGCCCGAGGACGGATTGGAATTTTTCACCAGTACCAGCACGCCGCGTCCGGCCCGAATGCGATTGACGAACGGCATGATCGCGTCGGCGCCGAGGTACGGATTGATGGTGATGGCATCGCACGCGAAATCGCCGTTGCTGAGAAATGCTTCGGCGTATGCCGCGGAAGTCGTGCCGATGTCGCCGCGTTTAGCATCCGCGATGGTGATAAGGCGGCGCCCGCGCGCGAAGCGGATTACTTCGGCGAACGCGCGCATCCCGTCGATACCTCGCGCCTCGAAGAATGCGAGTTGCGGCTTGACGGCGACGATCGATTTTTCGCACGCCTCGATTATTTCGCAGCAGAATTTTGTGAGCGTGTAGCCGGGCGGAATTCCTGGAACGGTCGCGGTATCGAGTTGCGGATCGACGCCGAGAATCGCGAGGCTTTGTTTGCTGCAGGAAACTTCAGCGAGTCGGTCGGCGAATTCCATCGCACATTATGATCGCATCGCGCGAAGGGGTTTCCAAGAACTACGGACGGGCGAAGTGATCGGTGGCGCGGATTAGCTCTGCTGTGACCGCGGCGTTGGAGGCGTCGTGTCCTGCGTTATCGACGATCACCAATCGCGAAGCTGGCCATACTCGCGTTAGGTCCCATGCCCATTTGATCGGCGACTGAAAATCGAATCGTCCGTTCACTATAACCGCCGGAATATTGGCCAGCAGATGGACGTTGCGTAGCAGGATGCCGTCTTCGAGCCATGCGTAGTGATGGACGTAGTGAGTGACCAGTCGCGCGAACGCCATCCGAAAGCGCGGATCGCCAAAGCGTGGCGACAATTCATTCGATGGCGGCCAAGTCGGCGTCGCGGATTCCCACGTGCACCAATCGAGCGCGGCCTGTTCGCGAACCGCTGCATTTGGATGATGCAGCCTTCGATAATATGCCGCGACGATGTCGCCGCAGCGTTCTGCCTCCGGCAGCGCATCGCGCAGCCGCTCCCATTGCTCCGGAAACAGCACCGCGACGCCGCCGCGGAACAGCCAGTCGAACTCCTGGTGGCGTCCGCTCGACACGCCCCACATCACCATCTGCGATACGCGCTGCGGATGAGATTCGGCGTAAGCGAGCGCGAGTGTGCTGCCCCACGAGCCGCCCAGCAGCAACCATCGCTCGATCTCAAGATGGCCGCGCAGCTCCTCGATGTCCGCGATGAGGTTCTGCGTGTGGTTGCTCGTAAGTCTGGTCGTGATCTCGCTCGCATGCGGCGTGCTCCGGCCGCATCCTCGTTGATCGAAGAGGACGATTCGATACTGCGCGGGATCGAACAGCCGGCGATGCCACGGCGTACATCCGGAGCCGGGCCCGCCGTGGATCACGAGCGCCGGCTTTCCGCGCGGATTGCCGCAAGTCTCCCAGTAGATGCGATCGCCGTCGCCGACATCCAGGATTCCGTGATCGTACGGCTCGATGCGCGGATACAAACTCATTTCGATGCTTCGCGCAGCGCCGCGCGCGCGAGGATGCGCGTCGAATCGAGAATCGGGAGGCGCGAATCCGCTTCACTGATAAGAAGCGGAATCTCCGTGCATGAAAGCGCGACCGCGTCGCATCCGCGCGCTTTCAGCTTCGTGATGACATCCTGAAAGAATTGGCGCGACGGTTGCTCGAAGCGTCCATAGACGAGCTCTTCGAAAATAATCTGGTTGATGCGCTCCCGATCATCGGCGGAAGGAATCTCATGCGCGATGCCCGCGGCGGCAAGCTTCGGCGGATAGACAGGACCTTCCATCAGATACTTAGTCCCGAGCACACCAACCCGACCATAGTTGCTGCTCTTCGCCACCGCCGCCACCTCGCTCGCGATGTGCAGCCAGGGCAGCGGCGATTTGTCGATGATCGCATCGATCGCCTGATGCAAGGTGTTGTCGGGACAGATGAGAAAATCCGCGCCGGCCTCGGCGAGCTTGCGCGCCGAGCGCAGAATCAACTCTCCCGCGCTTTTCCAGTCATCCGCATCGATGCGTTCCATGTACCGCGCAAGCGCAATCGTATGCATCGTGATTTCGGGATGATTGTGCGCGCCGAACGCCGCCGCGCCTTCGACGCAGATGGTGCGGTAGCAAAGCGCCGCGCCCTCGGCGCTGACCGCGACAATTCCCACATGCTGCGCCATCGGATGAGTCTAGCCGACTTCGCGATAGCGGAAGCAGTCCACCAGATGATCGTTGACCATGCCAACCGCCTGCATGAACGCGTAACAAATTGTAGGGCCGACGAAGTTGAACCCGCGCTTACGCAGGTTTTTGCTCATCGCGGCGGCTTGCGGAGTTTCCGCAGGAACTTCCTTGTGCGCCTTCCATGTATTGCGAACCGGCGCGCCACCGACAAACTGCCAGATGTATTTGTCGAAGGTGGCGAACTCGTCCTTAACATCCAGAAACGCGCGCGCGTTGGAAATGGCGGACGCAATCTTGAGCCGATTACGTACGATGCCCGTATCGTTCAGCAGCCTCTCGACCTTGCGCTGGTTGTAGCGCGCGACGACCGCTGGATCGAAGTTGTCGAATGCCGCGCGATATGCTTCGCGCTTGCGCAGGATGGTATCCCAGCTGAGTCCCGCCTGCGCGCCCTCCAGCACGATGAACTCGAAGAGTCGATGATCATCGTGAAGCGGCACGCCCCACTCCTCGTCATGGTAGCGGCGCGCAAGGTCGTCGCGCGCCCATGGGCAGCGGGTCGGCGTGGCGAAATTTTCAGCGCGAGGCGGCGAGCTAGGCTCCTCCCGCGGCTGCTGAGTGTGAGGGCGACGCCGCAGCTTCCTTGGCAGCCTGAGCGACCTGCGCGCGTTCCTTCAACTCGGAGAAAATTTCATCGACGAAAAATTTCATCAGCGACACGTCCGGCATCAGGTTCGGATCGGCGCTCATCCCGAAACATAGCGTGGAGTTGTAGCTGAGAATCGCGACGTTGTATCCGAGCGTCGCGCCGCACGGTACCAGCGGTACTTGTTCGAGGCATTTATGTCCGAAGAGATATTGCGGCACCTGCACGCCCGGAACGTTGGTCGCGATGAAGTTGATGCCGAGGGTAGGTAGCAGGAAGCCGTCGGGGCGCGGTTTGTAGCCGGATATTTTGAACAACGTCGATGCCGCATTGAGCGCCATCGTGCTCAGCCGCGACCCCGCGCCCATCAGCGTCGGAGGTATGTTGTCGGCGATCGACATCAGCCGTTCGAGCGTCTGCGGCAGTTGCGCATCCTTGATGCGTTCGGTTTCCGCGTTGACGTACCTGAGCCGCTCGACCAGGTCCATTGGCTCGGAGGGAAGCATCGGAAACATCATCGAGACGCGATTGCCGAGCGCGGTCGCTTCTTCCTTATGCCTGACGTTGACGGGGCATCCGATGCAAAGCCGGCCGTTGGCGGCATAGCCATGATGCTGGAGGTAGCGCGCGGCCGCCTCGGTCAAAATTGTGAGCACGACATCATTGATCGAGCCGCCGAAGGCGTTGCGGATGCGGCGAAAATCGCCGAACGACATCGTCGACCATGCGAGTGAGCGACGCTGTCCCACCAGTCCGGAATTCCACGGCGTCGACACGATGCGACGGGTGGTGATCTGCGCGAGTTGCTGGAAACCGTCGGCAAAGCTACGCGCTTCGTCGCCAAGCGTTTCAGGATCGCGCATCATTTCGCGCGAGGTCTGCATCATCGCTTTCATCTGTCCGGCGGCCGCCTCGCGCGCGGCCTCTAGAAAGCGCTGAACCGGAGTCGATGGCTTCTCGGGCTGCCATGGCTGAGGTTCGATCGGATCCGGCACCGGCTTGAGGTCGAACATCACCTTGAGCAGCTCGACGCCCGACACGCCGTCGACCAGCGCATGATGCACCTTGGAAACGATCGCGGTGCGCGCGCCTTCGAGGTTCTCGAACGAATGCATTTCCCAAAGCGGCCGTTTGTAGTCGAGCGGAGTCTCATAGTGACGCAGCATCTCGTCGATCGCCTCGGCCTGGTTCATTCCTGGCCGCAGCAGATGGCGAATCACATGATTCTCGATGCGAAAGTCTGGATCGTCTTCCAGCACCGCGTGACCAAGATTGAACGGCACTCGCATCATGCGCTGCCGATAGCGCGGGATCAGATGCAGACGGCTTTCGACGTGCTGGACGAAATCGTCGAAGTCGATCTTGCCCTCGAACATGAGAATCGACCCAATGTGGAGTGGGTTGTTGGGCGTTTCTGCGTATATGAACGTCGCATCCTGCGTCGAGAAGCGATGTCTGTGTGACGGGGTGTCCTTGCCGGCCATGATGGACCTCCTGGTGAAAGAGGTGGAGACGCGATCAGTATCGGTCCGCGCGAGTTTTACCGCAAATGATGGCGGCTACGCGCGGCTTTCTAACCTGCGCCAATGTGATCGATGCTACGTCGACCGAGCTTACGATAGTCGCGCGCCATCGCCAACC
>DATGKG010000098.1:0-3891 GCA_035294805.1 Binataceae bacterium (SeqCode)
TCTTCGCGGTGAACATTATCTTCGGTGTGTTCATAACGATCTTGCCGCATCAGCTCGGCTCACTGCTCGGCTTTATCGAAGGTCTGGTCGACCTGGGCTTCGCGATATTCTGGCTGTTCCTGATGTACAAGGCCTACAGCGGCGAACGTTACCGGATCCCCGAACTATCGGATGTGATCGATCAAGTCGCCGGCCCCAATCTGTAACTACTTCGTTAACGTTGCTGGAACCGCCGTCGGGCTGGTTGTATTGTAGTCACTATTCGAACTACAGTAATGCAGGGTGCCTAAGCGAGCTGTCCGACTCGGTCCCGATGCCGTCATTCATTTCAAGAAGCTATCTGCCGCAGAACGATCGCGGCTTAAGGCAGCAATGCAGGCGGCACTCAGCGAGGATGATGCGGTGGTCGAGAATCGGAATCGTTTTCGGCTGCGGCGGCCTTCTGGTCCCTCCGAGTTCGAATTCCGCGACGGTGACTTGCGGGTCTTCTATCGCATCGAAACGAAGGAAGTATTGGTGGACGCAATCGGCCGCAAGACCGGCAATCAGCTTGTCATCGGTGGCACAAAGGTGACCTTGTGAAAATCGAGACTATCCGCGAGGTGAAAACGCGGTTCAGCCGTTACGTCAGGGAATTGCCGAAGAGTGGTTCGGTGCTCATTACCAAAAACGGCCGACCATGCGCCGCGCTGATGCCGGTGACCGAAGACACGGACCTCGAAGCTTTGGCACTGTCGCAAAACAAGCGCTTCTGGAAGCTGATTGATTCCGCCATCGAGCGCGGCAAGAAAAAAGGGTTCGTCGACCTGTCTGAGTTGTGAGCTCTCGCGCTACTTCCCGGTGCTCTTGCTCGCTGCGAGGCTGCCGTTGCCGGCTTCGGCCTCCGAGATTTCCTCCGGCGACGGCGGCGCGGGCAAGATGTTCGCCGCGCCCACCGTAACCAACTTCAGTCGCGGCTCGCGCGCGATCGCATCCAGGAGGCGGCGCGCGACTTCATCGGCGGTCTGCACGCCGGTGCGCGTCTCGGCGGGATAGCGAAGCGTGATCATCAATCCGTCGCGCGTTAGCTGCAACCGCGCTTGAGGCTTGAGGGAATCGATCGCCATGCCGAGCGACTGTTCGGCCGCGATGTACTGGCGCTGGATACTTTCCCGGTAACGCGCGAAGACCTCGTCGACCGCTTCGAGCAGACGCTTTTCCGCAAGCCGGTAATCGCAATCGGGCGAGAGCGTCAGGGTGACCTCGTTCCAGACGAAACTGGTGCCAGGAATCTGCTTGAAGAAATTTCCACTCGGCTGAAACACAACCGCATTGGAAAACACCACCACGCGTCCGGTCGGCTGGCGATCGTTGCCGTTGCCGCCGAGTTCCATCATCGAGAGCTTTACCAGTCCGATGTCAACCACGTCGCCGGTAACGCCCGACACCTGCACCCGATCGCCCACCTTGATGCCGAATTTGCCGATCAGGAAGAAGTATCCCGCGAGCGACAGGATCACGTTCTGCAGCGCCACCGCGATACCGGCCGCCGCGAAACCCATTACCGTTGCGAGCGCGCCGACCTCATTGGCAAAGTTGAACAGGATGACCAGCATCACCACGATCGCGAGCACGATGCGGCGCGCCTGCAGGAACTGATAGCGACGCCGGTTGTCCTGCACGTAGCGGAAGGTGAAGCGCCGCCACAGCGCGGAGGCCGCGAAAATCGCAATCAGCAGCCCGGCCAGAATCCCGAGCCGAATCACCAGACGGCGCAGCATCAGGTTGGACTGCCGCACCATCGAAGCTCGCCAGCGCTGTAAATTCGAGACATACAGCGTCAGGATGACTTGTTGCTTGCGCAGCGGAATCGCCGCGGCCGAGACCAGCTTGTGCCGCTCGATGAGCTGCAGAAACGCGTCTCTGCGCGTGCGCAATGCCGCGACATCGCCGGCGCTCGCCTTCGCCAGCGCGTCGCCCTGCCGATCGATATCGTGCAACTCGTCGAGCAACGGCGCGCGCATTCGATCCACGGAAAGATTGATCGACTTCGTGAGATCGATGGTGTCGTCGATCGTGTCGAGGCTGCGATTCAGCGTCAGCAGGTCCTCGAAAATGCCAGCCAGACCGCCGGAGGGAGCGGGCGCGTTAGTCGATGCTGGCGGCGGCTTCGCATTGCGCTCGGCTTCGGGCACCGATTTTTCGAGCTCGTCGATCTGACCCAGCAGGCCCGTCGCGCTGAGCCCGCCTTCCTGATGAGAATTGCCGCTTTCGAATTGCAGGATGGTGTGCACCGCCTCGCCGCGTGCCTGCGCCAGATCGAATTCGCTTTGCGCGGCGGCGATCTGCGTTGCGAGCTCGTTGCGTTTGCGGGAACCGGCCTTGGCGAGTTGCGCTTGCAGCGCGTTTAGCCGATCCTGCGCGGCCTTGATCTCGGCGTCGGCTTTCGCAGCGCTCGCCGCGAGGCTCGCCGTACCGGCCGCCATCACACGAGGCTTGCCGGCATCGGGCCTACCGTTTTCCGTCGCGGCCAGCAGCGCCGCATCGGCCTTGGCGAATTCAAAGGAGAGATTGAGCACCTCATCCGCCATCTGCCGATCCTCGGCGACAAACAACATATCGGCGGGATCGACGACCAGCCGCTCCTCAACCGAGAGATGGCGATACCATCCGATTACCTGGCTCAGGAAGTGAATGACCTCCGAACCATCGAGCAGATGTGTAGCTGAATGAAACGTCGCGGCCGCCGCTGGTGCGCTCGATGCGGATGGCGCCGCTGCGATGCTCGCCGAAGCTGAGGGCGAAGGTGCCGCCGCGGCAAGCGAGGCCACGCCGAGAATACCTGCAAGCGAAAGCGCGAAAGTGGCGCGCGCGCGCGCCGATATCGATGCACCGATAAGCATGATCCGCCAGCGACTTTATCACTTGCGGATCGGCTTTGCCGCTATGAAGCGGAGCGTCCGCTACTCTAATGTGCGGATGACGCGACCGTGATCGGAATCGCGAACGGCAGCGATTGCGGAATCTTGCAGATGGTGTCGCTGCACTCCTGGAATTCGACCTTGCCGCTGAGCTGATAATCACCCGGCTTGAGGTCGCGCCGCAGTTTGACGTCGCCGCCGACATGCAGCTTGTCCTTGTATACCGGCAGCGTCTGGCCGAGCGCTTCGAACTTCATCATCTCGGGTTTGGGAAAATCGATCGATTGCTCCGCGACCATTTCCTTGTCGAAAGTAATGTTGGTCGGCACATAATCGGTTGAAATCGGCTTGCCGTAGATGTGCCATCCGGAGCCGATGATGAAGTCGGCGCTGACCTTGATGTCCTGACCGGGGGTGGCTTGCGCGACATCGGGTTTGATCACGGCCCACACGTCGCCGCCGCGCACCACCGCGGTCTGATCGGCGGCAGGCTTGTCTAGCTTGTCGAGTATACTATCGGCGCGCGCGATTTTTGTGCCTGTAAGCATCGCGACCGCGATCATCATAAGCAGGAATTTGCGCAGGTTCATCGGATCGAGATTATAAATGATCGGCGGCCTCTAGTCGCCACAAAAAAAGGCCGGCCCAATAAGCGGGCCGGCCTTCTCGTTCGAAAATGAGAGCCGTTATGGCAGCGGGGCCGCGGTCACGATCGTAGGTCCATCGTGCTTGGGCGCGTTGGGCTGCGGCTTGCGCTTCATCGCATTTTCGATGATCGGCGCAAGACGCTCCGCCTTCTTCTTCGCAAGATGTTGCTCGCGCTCCTTGAACTCGGGCAGCACTTCCTTGCCGAACAGGTTCAGCGAATCGCAGATGTCCTCATGCTTGTTGTTGCCGGCCTGCGAGATGAACACGACCTGATCGACGCCGACTTCTTCATACTCGCGCAGCCGCGCGCGGATTTGGTCGGGCGTGCCGACGCATGCGGTTT
>DATGKG010000099.1:0-4220 GCA_035294805.1 Binataceae bacterium (SeqCode)
AAGCACCGATCATGTCGTCCTTGTGGTACGGATAGAAACTCATCAGCGCGGGAAAGCGGCCGCTGCCTGCGGGCCGATATAGGTCCGCCGATAGCGAAGCGCCATCCTTCAGCGGAATCAGCAAATTTCTTTCGATTACGATTTCGTCAGCCATCATCGACTCCTCGCGAAATTCTTAGCGCAGTATCGCGCACGGCCGTTAGCGCAACTGTGATTGGAATCGGCGTCGCATCTCGCTAAATTCCGCATCATGCCGAGACAACGCGTTGGCGATATCGAAATTTATTACGAAGTGCACGGCAGCGGACCGCGGACGCTGGTGATGATCCGCGGCCTCGGCTCCAACCTGCTCTCATGGTACGAGCAGATCGACGAGTTCGCGCGCCATTACAAAACCGTGGTCTTCGACAATCGCGGCGCGGGACGCACCGACAAGCCCGACGCGCCCTACTCCATAAAGCAGATGGCCGATGACACCGCGGGCCTGATGGACGCGCTCGGCATCACGCGCGCGGCGCTGCTCGGCATCTCGATGGGCGGGATGATCGCGCAGGAGTTCGCGCTGCATCATCAGGAGAAGCTGAGCTGCCTCATCCTCGGATGCACGCACTTTGGCGGCGCGGGCGTAGTGCAGTCGTCGCCGGAAATCGTCGCCGCAGTGATGGCCGGCGCCAACGCGACGCCGGCGCAACAGCGCCAGCAGCTTCAGGCAGTATTCTGCGACAACACCATCGACCATCGTCCCGAGGTCGTTGAGAAGAGCAATCGCATTCGAGCGCAGTATCCGATTCCGCCGTTCGCATTCGCGCGGCAGGTTCAGGGCATCGGCGCCTTCGATGCTAGCGCGCGCCTCGGCAACATCAAAGTTCCGACGATGGTGATCATGGGCCACGAGGATCGTCTCGTCGCGCCGCAGAATTCAAAGTTTATCGCCGATCGCATCCCGGGCGCGAAGCTGGTGGAGTTGCCGGGAGGTCATCTGTTCATGGCGGAATATCCGGAGCAGTTCAATCGCGCGGTGATCGATTTTGTAGATGCACACCCGTGATGCCCTGTTCAGCGCCAGACTAAATCTCGAAATCCCCCTTCTTCGGACGTGTCCCCTTCATCGCCTGCCGCGCCGCATCGCGCTCCAGCTCCGCCAGCTCGTCACGCACCTTGCCGAGGCGCTGCCGAAATTCACTCGCCTCGAGCTTCACGCCGGCCTTGCATCCGACGCAGGTGAAATGAGTCTCGGCGTGCTCCTCGATCTCATGGACGAGGATCGAATTCAGGTGCCCGCACTTCGGGCATTTCACATCGATGGTTTCGTCTTCGAACATGCGCTTGTCTCCGGCACGATGCTGACGCCTTGAGCGTAAGGGATTAGCCTCCCTATGTCACGACGGCGATGCTCGCGGGCGGGTGGACGGGGAAAACTCGGGCGCGTAGAAATAGCTTGTGCCGTTGCCATCCTCATTGGTCGGAACTTCGTCGGAGCCGCGGATTGCTCAAATCGATGCGCGATGGTCGATGGCCTATGCCGCCGCGCTGGACGACCTGCTGCCGTGCTACATGGACACGCGGGCGCCCGACCCGCTCCTCGCGCATCCGATGTTCCCGGTCTGCATCGAATGGCCGGTCGTCATCGGCATGCGACAAGCGTTTGAGAGCGGCGCCTTAACTCTCGATGAGTCGCGCCGCGGTGTGCATGCGACGCACGATTTGATGATTCATCGGCCGATTCGGCCGCCGGAGAAACTCAGCACGCGCGCCACTATCGTCGCGATCGAGCGGCGCAAGCCCGGCGCATTTCAACTGACGCGACTCGAGACCGTCGATGAATCGGGAGCGCCGGTGTGCACCTCGATGTATGGTACCATTTATCGCGGTGTCGATGTAATCGGCGACGAGAAGCCGCTCACCACGCATTCGGAATTGCCGAGCCTGCGCCAGAACATCGAGCGGCCGCGCAGCGAGGCGAAGGTGCATGTCGCGGGAGGACTCGCGCATACCTACGCCGAATGCGCGCAGATCTGGAATCCGATTCACACCGATATCGCGGTCGCCCGCGCCGCGGGCCTGCCTGCGCTAATTCTGCACGGCACCGCGACGCTAGCGCTTGCGGTATCACGCATCGTTCATTCCGAGGCTGACTGCGATCCATCACGCGTCGCGCGCATCGCGGGACGCTTCAGCGGCATGGTGCTGATGCCGTCGGACATCACGGTGCGGCTGCTTGCGCGCGAGCCTTTCGAAAGCGCGGAACTCGTCCACTTCGATGTGCTGACGCAGAGCGGCGAGCCCGCGATTTCGAATGGCGCGCTGGTGCTACATCGATGAGAGGAGAACACTCGCCTTGTGAGAGTTAGAGCCGCGATCGCAAACAAGGCGGGCGACCCGCTGGAAATAACTACCGTCGATCTGGAAGGACCGCGCGCGGGCGAGGCGCTGATCGAAATCAAGGCTACCGGAGTATGCCACACCGACGCCTTCACGCTCTCGGGCGCCGATCCCGAAGGATTGTTCCCGGCGATCCTCGGGCATGAAGGCGCCGGAATCGTCGTCGAAACCGGACCGGGCGTGACCTCGCTGAAGAAGGGCGACCACGTCATCCCGCTCTACATTCCGGAGTGCCGCAACTGCCCGAGCTGCCTCTCGGGCAAGACCAATCTCTGCACCGCGATTCGCGAAACCCAGGGCAAAGGTGTGATGCCCGATGGCACCAGCCGCTTCTCGCACGGCGCATCGAAAATTCATCACTACATGGGCACCTCGACCTTCGCGAATTTCACCGTGGTGCCGGAAATCGCGCTGGCGAAGATTCGCGAGGACGCCCCGTTCGACAAGGTTTGTTACATCGGATGCGGCGTGACGACCGGCATCGGCGCGGTCATTAACACCGCGAAGGTGCAGCCCGGCGATCGAGTGGTTGTGTTCGGGCTCGGCGGCATCGGCCTGAATGTGATCCAGGGCGCACGGCTGGCGGGCGCGGGCATGATCGTCGGCATCGACGTGAATCCGGCGCGACGCGTGATCGCGGAAAAATTCGGCATGACGCATTTCGTCAATCCGAAGGAAGTCGAAGGCGACCTCGTGCCATATATCGTCAACCTCACGCGCGGCGGCGCGGATTTCTCTTTCGAATGCGTGGGTAACGTCACGCTGATGCGCCAGGCGCTGGAATGCTGTCAGCGCGGATGGGGCACCTCGGTGATCATCGGTGTCGCGGGCGCAGGCCAGGAAATTTCGACGCGTCCGTTTCAGCTCGTTACCGGGCGCACCTGGAAGGGGACCGCCTTCGGTGGCGCGAAGAGCCGTCGCGACGTGCCGAAAATCGTCGATTGGTACATGGACAAGAAGATCAACATCGACGATCTGATCACGCATACGATGCCGCTGGAAAAAATCAACGACGCTTTCACGCTGATGCATGAAGGCAAATCGATTCGCAGCGTGGTGCTATATTGATGTGCGCATGATGAGGAAGCGGCGACCGGTTTTGTTGCTCGCGATGATTCTGTCGGCTTCGGGCTGCTCGCTCTTTCACAAAAAGTCGCCGCAACAGCAGTACACCGAGGCTCTGATGCGTGGAAATTCGATGGAGGCCAGCCAGGTCTGGCTCCATATGAGTCCCGACGATCGGATGAAGTTCGCGCGCGGCGAGGGCATCACACCGGATAAGCAATCCACGCAAAAAGATGTTCAACAGATGCTGATGAATCATGCGAACGACTCCAGCGAAGGATCCAGCTCCGCCGAACAGATGCCTACCCCGCTCGGCGCGAGCCTGAAGCAACTTCCCGGGGCGGAATCGAACTAGGTGTGCGATGGATTTTGGTCTGACATCGGAACAGCAGCTGCTGCAATCGACGCTGCGCGATTTTTCGAAGCGCGTACTCGAACCGCACTACATGAATCGCGATCGCGACGCGGACCTACCCGGCGAGCTGGTTAGGAAGCTCGGCGAGTTGGGCATCCTCGCGCCGATGGTCGATCCGCGCGTCGGCGGTTCCGGCCTCGATTACGTATCGCTCGGTATCGCGCATGAAGAAATCGCACGCGGCGATTTCAACGCAGCGTACGTTTTACTCATCGCGGCGCTGGTAGGGGCGATCGTCGCGCGCAATGGCAGCGAGCGGCAGCAGACCGCGATGCTTCCGCCGATCTGCCGCGGCGAGGTTATACCCGCGCTCGCGGTGACGGAGCCGAGTGGCGGTTCCGATGCGGCGCACATCAAG
>DATGKG010000100.1:0-5028 GCA_035294805.1 Binataceae bacterium (SeqCode)
CTTTGCGCCTCATCCTTCGACGCTATCATATGAAGCTTGGGCGGCAACCATTGGGATTTATCTGAAGGGATCGGCAAACGGAGAGAACGAGATGGCCATTGTAAACATCGATGCGAAAATCCTGGGGTGTAGTGGCGGCAAAGTGTCGTGTGGTCGCGGAGATGTAGTTCGGTTGCGCGCGAACCTCGCGATGTTCTAGGTTTTAGGCGGGCTGGACAGGAGCCGGCACCACCTATGATCGTTGGCATCGATATCGGCGGTTCGACCACCGACGCCGTAATCCTTGAAAATGGAAGCATCCGCGTAGTCACCATCGAGGCGAATGATCCCGTCGCAGCCGCCGCCGGCGCGTTAGGGAAAATCGTCGGTGACGCGGGCATCAGTCTCAGCGACATTGAATGCGTCGCGGCGACCGGCGCGGGCTCGCGCGCGCTGGACGACCATCTGTTCGGGCGTCCGGTCCTCAAGGTGAACGAGTTTACCGCGATTGGCGTGGGCGGTACCTCGCTGGTCGGACGCGATCGCGCGCTGGTGGTATCGCTTGGCACCGGCACCGCGATTGTCTCGGTGAACAAGGGCGAGATTCGCCACGTCAGCGGCACCGGCGTCGGAGGCGGGACGCTGCTTGGCCTCGCGAAGCATATGCTGGGAGTGTCGGGGCTCGATACGCTGGAGGCGATGGCGAGCCGCGGAGACCTTCATCATGTCGACTTGAGCGTGCGCGATATCGCAGGCGGTCCGATTGGCGATTTGCCGCCCGGAACCACCGCCGCGAATTTCGGCAAGATCAGTTCCGATGCAACGCAGGATGATAAGGCGCTCGCGATCATGAACATGATCGTCGAGGTCATCGGCGTGCTTGCGATCGCCAGTGCGCGCGCGTGCGACCAGAACGATATCGTGCTGACCGGGAAGCTGACGCGCATCTTTCGCTTCATGCAGAACCGGCGCAAGCTCGAGCAACTGTTTGGTCGCGGCATGATGATTCCCGAGCACGCCGACTATGCGACCGCGATCGGCGCCGCCCGGACCGCGCTCAAACAACAATAGCCGCATAAGTCGCATCTACGGGCCGTTTCCAAACTGAAGTCGCGTCGCGTTAGAATGCGCGGGCGGGCGCGCTTTTCCGCGCGCATCACTTCCGTTGGTAAGAAGAGGACGATGGCTTCAGAACTGCTCAAGGGCTTCCGGATGCTCGATCTCAGCGACGAGAAGGGCGCGATGTGCGGCAAGATCTTCGCCGACTTGGGCGCCGAAGTGGTCAAGGTCGAGCCGCCCGGCGGATGCTCGACGCGCCGCATCCCGCCCTTCCTCGAGGATGAAGTCGGACTGGATCGCGGCCTCTATTTCATTGCCTATCAGGCAGGAAAAAAGTCCGTCACCGCGAATCTAGACAATGCCGACGGTCGCGCGATCGTCGCCGAACTCGCCGGCAAATGCGATTTCCTCGTCGAAGCGTTTCCGCTCGGGTATCTCGATTCGATCGGGCTGGGCTACGGCACGCTCGCGAAGCTCAATCCTCGCCTCATCCATGCGTCGATAACTCCGTTCGGCGACAAGGGTCCCGGCAAGGACTACAAATGGGCGGATATCATTACATGGGCGGCGGGCGGAATGATGTATCTGATGGGCGAGGAGGGTAAGCCGCCGATTCAGATGGCGCTTCCGCAAGCGGGGCTTCATGCCGGTGCGGAGGCCGCGGTCGCTTCACTCATCGCGCATTATCCGCGCGAGATCGATGGGCTCGGCCAGCACGTCATCGTCAACATGCAGGCCTGCATCGTGTGGACGCTGATGAACGAGCAGGCGATGCCGATCCTGCACGGCGATCATCTGCGCCGCTCCGGCGTGTACGCCGGCTCGCTCGGCATTCGACGCAAAATGGTCTTTCGATGCAAGAACGGTTACATCTCGAGCGTCATCGGCGCGGGGGCGACCACGAAGAATCTGATGACGTGGGTTATTGAAGCGGGCTACGGCGCCGATTGGATGAACAAGATCGACTTGAACACCTGGACCCCCGGCTTGTTCATGAAGCCGACCCAGGACGATCTCGCGCACATCGGTGACATGGAGGACCGCATCGAGAAGTTCTTCATGACTATGACCAAGGAGGAGATCTACGCGCAGACGCTGAAGCGCCGGTTGCTGCTCGCGCCGGTCGCGACGGAGGCCGACATCGCGCGCGATTTGCAACTGAAGTCGCGGGAATATTTCGTCAATGTCGATCACACCGAAACCGTCGGGCGATCGCTCACGATGCCGGGGGCATTCGCGAAGCTGAGCGAGACGCCGATCACCATAAATTGTCGCGCGCCGCGACTCGGCGAGCACAATGACGAAATCTATGGAGAGCTGCTTGGATGCAGCACCGCGAGACTGACGGAGCTGCGCGCGACCGGCGCGATCTGAGGAATGCGATGAGCCGTTACGCTTTCGAAGGAGTTCACGTGCTCGACTTCGCGTGGGTCGGGGTCGGGCCGATCACGACCAAGTACCTGGCGGACAACGGTGCGGATGTGATCCGCGTCGAGTCGGCAGCGCGCATCGACGTGCTGCGCCTCGCGCCGCCGTGGAAGGATGGGCAGCCCGGTCCCAACAACAGCCAGTTCTTCGCGAGCTACAACACTTCGAAAAAAGGCATCACGCTGGATCTCAGCAAGCCAAAGGCGCGCGAGCTGATCCTGAGGCTCGTCCCATGGGCGGATATTGTGTCCGAAAGTTTTACGCCCAAGGCGATGCGCAACTGGGGCCTCGATTACGAGCATCTGCGCAAGCTCAAATCCGACCTCATCATGTTCTCGACCTGCATGCAGGGTCAGACCGGTCCCAACGCGATGTACCCCGGCTTCGGCCAGTTGATGGCCGCGCTGTCGGGCTTTTACTACATCTCCGGATACGGCGAGGGGCAGCCGCCCGCGCCGCCCTACGGCGCGTACAGCGATTTTATCGCGCCGCGATTTCTCACCTCGGCGCTGATTGCCGCGCTCGACTACAAGCGGCGCACCGGCAAGGGACAGTATATCGATATGTCGCAGTACGAGGCCGCGCTGCACAACCTCGCGCCCGCGTTGATCGATTACTTCGCAACCGGCCGGGAGTTGGGTCCGTGTGGCAACGCGTCGATGCGATACGCACCACATGGCGCGTACCGATGCGCGGATGAAGGCGTGGAAGAACGATGGATCGCTATCGCGGTTGCGAATGATGCTGAGTGGCAGTCGATGCTGCAGGCTCTGGGAGCTAACCCGAGCGACGCGCGATTTTCCACGCAACTATCGCGAATCGAAAATCGCGAGGCGCTCGATGATTTCATCGGCGGGCTGACGCGCAATCGTTCCGCGCATGAGCTGACCGCGCAGCTGCAGGCCGCGAGCGTCGCCGCGTATCCGGTGCAGAATTGCATGGATTTGCATCAGGATGAAAACCTCGAGGCGTTCGATTTCTGGCACTGGCTCGAACATAAGCAGATGGGACCGTCAGCCTACGAAGGATTGCAGCACCGGCTCAGCCGCACGCCAGGCTATTTGCGCAGCGCCGCGCCGGTACTCGGTCAGCACAACGAAGACATTTTCCGTGGGATGCTGGGGCTCAGTGCCGAGGAGATCGAGCAGCTGCAGAAGGAAAACGTGATATTCTGAGCACGGCTCAGCCGAGCGGAGCCGTACTCATCGTGAGATTCGAACTTCGCATCGCGCTCCGCTACCTGCGCGCCCGCCGCAAAGACGCATTCATTTCGGTGACGACGCTGCTTAGCGCGGTCGGCGTGATGATCGGTGTCGCGGCGCTGATCGTGACGCTGTCGGTCATGGGCGGCTTCGAGGTAAGCCTCAAGCAGCGCGTCCTCGCGCTCAGCTTCCAGGTCGAAGTTGTCAGCATCGAAGGATCGATTCCCAAATACGACGACCTTCAGCAAAAAATCGTGGCAGTGCCCCACGTCGCGGGCTCCGATCCATTCATCCTTGGCCAGGCTATGCTGAGTTCGGGACGCGGACTCGGTGGCGTGGTCGTGCGCGGCATCGAGCCCGACAATCCGGTCATCGCATCGCAGTGGTCGCGCTACATGGTCGAAGGCTCGCTCGCCGATTTGCAGAAGGCTTACAACCCGCCGACGCCGAATGATCAACCGCCGCAAGGGGCGATCGCAATCGGCGTCACGCTGGCGCAGAAACTCAAGGTTAAGCGCGGCGATCCGATTCGCGTCATCGCGCCGATTCTCGGAGCAGGCGGGAATCTGACGGCGCGCAGCTCGAATTTCGTGGTCGGTGCGATTTTCGATTCCGGCATGACATTCCTCGACACCAACATCGTATTCATGGATCTGATGCGCGCGCAGAATTTCTTCGGACGGCCCGGCGTGGTCGACGGCATCGATGTTCATCTGACAACGCTCGACGCCACCGATCAGGTCGCGAACACCCTGCGCGGGATTTTGCCATCCCAATTTCGGGTACGCACCTGGGTGCAGTACAACCAATCCGCGTCGGCCGGCTTCGCGATGCTCAAGCGCGTGTACTCGATGGTGCTGATGCTGCTCATCGGAGTCGCCGCCTTCAATCTAATCGCCACGCTGATCATGGTGGTGATGGAGAAGCGCAAGGACGTCGCGGTGCTGATGGCGATGGGGGCGACGCCGTCGGAGATCCGGCGCATATTCGTGTGGAAAGGACTCATTGTTGGCGCGGCGGGAACCATCGCGGGGCTGATGATCGGCGCGATCGGATGCGTCGTGTTGCAGCGCTATCACTTCATCCACATCTCGCGCGAGATTTATGGCATCTCATCGGTGCCGATCGCGGTCGATCCGATGAGCTTCGTGTGGGTCGCGCTCGCGTCGATGGTTCTGTGCCTCCTCGCGACGATCTATCCGGCGCGCCAGGCGTCGCATGAGTTGCCGGTCGAGGTCTTCCGCACCTAGCGCCGCACAATGGGAAGCGGCCGGCGTTGCGATGCCGGTGCAATGGGATGGAATTGTGGCCGCGGATGGCGGCTCAGCTTTTCTCTGACGCGGAGTCCGATTCCGGCTTC
>DATGKG010000101.1:0-16056 GCA_035294805.1 Binataceae bacterium (SeqCode)
AGAAACTTTCCGATCACAAACAACACGGCGATGAACACGCCGCCGACCCAGACATCGCTCCAGCGCAACTGTACATCCGGCAGCACCTTCAGAATTGCGGCGAAGACCACCGCGAATAGCGCGAACGATGCGACCATCTCACCGGCGTTCGCGGCGCCTGCGAACGGCAGCATTTTCGCGAGTGCCGAGATCACGGAACTCGCGGCGACCGAAATCATCGCGAGGATTCCCGCACCTACCAGCAGCAGGCCCGAGCGAAGCCGTTTCATCGCGAAGTTGCGCAGGCCGGAGCCGACCACTTTGACCTTCCAGGCTTTATTCAGGCACTGCTGAAGTTGCATGAGTACGCCGGTGGCAGAAAATATCAGACCAACGATTCCGAGCGCCGTCGCGATCAGACCGCCGGTGCGGTTCTGCGCCACGCTGCTGACCATGCCCTGGATTTGCGCCGCCGCCTGAGGCCCCATCGCGCCGCTCAGCCTTGCCTCAATCTGTCCGCTGGCAGCTTTTGGCCCGAGAACGAGACCCGCAATGAAGATAACGATCAGCAGTAGCGAGGGCAGCGCAAACAATGTGGCGTATGCCAGCGCGGCCGCCATCGAAGGGCATTCATCCTCGGAGAACTCGCGAAAAACGAGCTGCAGAAATTCCTTTGCGGTCTTTACCATAGGACCTCATCGATGGACGTTGCGCAGAGAACGACACGGGATGGCGGAAAAGCCTTCCGTTTGTAGTCGAGCTTCAGTAGATGACCTTCTGCTCCATCAGCAGATTGATTTCCGCATCCGAGAGCCCGAGCAGACCGCCAAAAATTTCGCGATTGTGCTCGCCCAGATCGGGCGGCATTGAGAAGTGCAGTTGCGGCACGTTGCTCATTCGAACCGGCATATTAGGAAGGATGCGTTCGCCTACCTCGCGATGATCGATTTTGCGGAAGAAGCCCCACTCCCACAAATGCGGGTCGTCGTGAATCTCAACGCTGTCGAGGACCGGCCCGGCCGCGACGCCCGCCGCCTGTAGCTCCTTCGCCAGCGCGATGTGTCCGTGATTGCGCGTCCATTTCGCGAGGTGCGCGTCGAGTTCGTCGCTATGTTGCCGGCGGCCGTACTGATCGGCGAATTTTGCATCGCGCGTCCAAGCGGGATTGCCCATCGCGCCGCATAGCGCCTCCCACTCCGATTGCGTGCCCACCGCGATCGCGATCCATTTGTCGTCGCCCGCGCAAGGATAGGTGTTGTGCGGCGCCATCACGTCGTCGCGATTGCCGCGCGCGTGCCGGTCGCGCCCGTTCATGAAGTAGTCCATGTACCACTCGGGCATCTGACCGATGACGGTCTCGCCCATGCTCGCATCGATCCACTGCCCCTCGCCGGTGCGATTGCGATGGCGCAGCGCCGCGAGCACGTGGAACGTCACCGCGCTCGCGATCGCATAGTCAGGCCACGTGCCGCCGGTCTGGCGCGGCGGAGGATTCCGGCTCGTGGGGTCAGGATATCCTTGCGCGTCGAACATGCCGACGAAGCTGCATGCCATCGGACCCCATCCGACCCACGACGCCGGCTCGCGTCCGGTTTTGCCGAGCAGCGAAACGGAAATCATGATGATGTCCGGCTTAACCGCGCGCACCCGTTCGTACGTGATGCCGAGTTTGTTCGCGGCCGGCGTCGGGTAACATTCAAGCACGAGGTCGCTCTTGCGAATGATCTCGTCGGCGAGAGCGCGCCCCTTCTCCGATGCGAGGTTCAGCGTGATCGCCTTCTTGCCGTAATTCAGCGCGTGATAGTAGCCGTTGCGATTCGGGCCCGCGATGCGATCGGCCATGCCCGCGGGATTGATGCGCCCGATGTCGATGTAAACCTGCGACTCGATCTTGATCACCTCAGCGCCCATCGTCGCAAGCCACTGCGCGATTTGCGGCCCGTTGATGATCCAACTGAAGTCCGCGACCCGGATGCCTTCGAGTGGAAGTTTCGCCATTGTCGGCCTCCGTTAGATCACGCCAGCCGCGCGCATGCCTTGTTGCTCGGCGAGCGAGTAGCCGAGGCGTCCGAGAATTTCCGAGTTGTGCTCGCCCAGCATCGGCGCGCGCGAGGGTGTGGGCGGCGTTGCGGTCATCTGCACCAGCGAACGTGGATACTCGAAGCGGCCCGCGATCGGATGATCGATCTCGACGAATGCGTTGCGCGCGCGCAGATGCGGATGGTGGGCCGCTTGAGCGACCGTAAACACCGGGCCGATGGTCAGCCCGAGGCGCTGCCCTTCGGTGACGAGATATTCGGTGTCGTACTTCATCAACTCCTCGCGGATCATCGGGCGCAGCACGTCGTCGTTCTGGTGACGGCCGGCAAGCTTGTCGAAAACCTCGCTTTCGAGCGCCGGCGGATTGTGCAGCAGGGCCTTGAGCGCGACGTAATGGGAATCGGCCGCCCACAATGTGTAGATATAGCCGTCCTTGCAAGGCAGCGGCTCCAGTCCCGAGGCGATGCTTCCTCGCAAGCGGCTAAACGGAATTCCCAGATAGGTATAGGCCGCCATTTCAATTTTCGAGGTGCTCGAGATCGCCTGCCAGCACGGCACATCGATCCACTGGCCCTCGCCAGTCGTGTCGCGATGGAAGACCGCGAACATGGAGGCCGCCGCGGCCGCCGTGGCGCCCATCATCTCGGCCTGATGCCCCGGCGCACGCAGCGGATTCTCTTTCGCGCCGTCATCGATCATCGTCGGCGTGTTGTAACCAGTGAGGCTCATCGCGAACTCGATGAGGTCGGTGCCCTTCCAGTCGCGATACGGACCGATCTGCCCGAACGGCGTGATCGACGTGACGATGAGGCGCGGGTTGAGCGCGTGCAGCGCATCGAATCCCAGCCCCATGCTATCGAGGTAGCCGGGTGCGTGATTCTCGATGAGCACGTCCGCGCGCGCGATAAGCTTGCGGAAAACCTCGACGCCCGTTGGAGTTGCGGGATCGAGCGTGACGCTCTTCTTACTGGTGTTGAGGTAGAGAAACGATCCGCTCTTCTCCGGATGCGGAATGTCGCCGGGAAACGGCGGTCGCGCGCGCATCGGATCGCCGGCGCCGGGTGGCTCCAGCTTGATAACCTCGGCGCCCATGTCGGCGAACATCTTGCCGCACATCGGTCCCGACACCATCTGTGCGAACTCAACTACGACCAAATCGTCGAGTGCTTTTCCGGACAAGCGACCCACCTCCGGCGGATGCAGGAGTGGCGACTATAACCCGAAAATCGGCGCGGCGAGAAATCGGAAATCAACATACCGATCGGTTTGTATTTGCGCCAAAATGGGTGGATATTGAGCGCATTCAACGGACCCGCGTTCAACGCTCATATGAGGTGCCCGCCATGGCGGAATTCGATCTGGTCATAAAAAATGGAATGGTGGTGGACGGAACCCGCGCGCCACGTTTTCGCAGCGACATCGGAATCAAAAACGGCCGTATCGCGAAGATCGGCCGCATCGCGCATCACGAAGGCGCGAAGGTGGTCGATGCCGACGGACAAATCGTCGCGCCCGGATTCATCGATCTGCACACGCATTACGATGCGCAAATTTTCTGGGATCCCTATCTCACGATTTCCGGCTATCACGGAGTGACCTCCGTCGTGCTCGGCAATTGCGGATTTGGCTTCGCTCCCGTTCGCCCAACGGATGCCGAGCGCGCGATGCTCACGATGGTCCGCACCGAGGCGATTCCACTGCGCTCGATGCAAGCGGCAATGAAGTTCAACTGGGAGAGCTATCCGCAGTTCATGGACGCGCTCGACGCCACTCCAAAGGGCGTCAACCTGCTCCCCTACGTCCCGATGAATCCGCTGATGGGCTACGTCATGGGCATCGAGGAGTCGAAGACCGGCCGGATGCCGACCAATGACGAGCATGCGAAGATGCGCCAGCTCCTCCATCAGGCGATGGACGCGGGCGCGTGCGGATGGTCGGCGCAGCGGCTGATTCCGGGCGGACCGAGCGCGGTGCAGCGCGACTTCGACGGCTCGCCGATGAACACCGACGTGATGCACGACGAAACCTGCCTCGAAATGGCGCGCGTGCTCGGCGAGCGCGGCGAGGGCTTCCAGGAGCTGACGCTGGCGAGCTGGGATCCGAAGAAGGACGCGGACCACTTCGAGAAGATCGCGGAGATCAGCGGCCGCCCCATCATGTACGAGGCGCTAGTGACCAACGATCGCTTCCCGCATCGCCATCGCAACACTATGAAGTGGCTGGAGCGCTGCCGTCAGAAGGGCTTGCCGGTTTATGGTCAGGGGACCACGACCGACGCGGGTCTAACGTTCACATTTGAGGATTGGAATCTCTTCGACGATTCCGATGCATGGCGCGATGCGACCACCGGCACGGTTGCCGAGCGCACGGAAAAACTCGGCGATCCGCGCCGTCGCGCCGCGCTCAAGGCGCAGATGCCGCGCGAGAGCCTCATCACCAACTACTTCGACGAGATCATCATTACCGAATGCAGCAATCCCGCGAACAAGAAGTTCGAGGGGATGACGCTGCGGCTCGCGGCCAAAGAAACCGGCAAGGACATCGTCGACACGATGCTCGACATCGCGGTGTCGGAGAACCTCAAGACGGAGTTCTTCGCGCCGGCGGTAAATTCATCCGACCTGATGAAGGAGCTGCTCGATTACCCCTACATCACCTTCGGCGTTTCCGACGGCGGCGCGCATACCAAATTCCTGACCGCGGGACGCTATCCGACGGAAGGGCTGATTCGCTTTGTACGCGAAAAGCAGTGGCTGACGCTGGAAGACATCCATTGGCGCATGTCGGGATTGCCGGCTTTCTGCGCGGGTTTCAAGGATCGCGGCTTCCTGCGCGAGGGCGCGCCGGCCGACATCGTCGTCTACAACCTCGATCAGCTGAAGGTGCTGCCGGTCGAAATCGCACACGACCTGCCGGGCGACGAATGGCGCCGAGTGCAGCGTGCCGAGGGTTACAGCCACATCATCGTGAACGGCCAGATCACCTGGGAAGGCGACCGCTTCACGGGGGCGACTCCGGGTAAGGTTTTGCGCCATGGTGTTTCAGCGTAGCGCTGGACTCTTCGGACAGAGCAAGTAGGATTCGTGGCGGATGTCTTCGGGCGTCCGCCACGTTTCATTTTGCGCGAAGGAAAAAACCGAAATGCAGACCGATCATCTTTCCTCAGCCGCCCATGACGTGATGGCGGCAGTCTCTGCGCTGGAACCGGAAATCAAAGCGCAGTCGGCGACGATTGAAGTGGAGCGTCGGCTGCCGCCCGCCCTCGCGCATCATCTCATGGAGGCGGGCGTCTTCAGGATGGGCACTCCGCGCGAGTATGGCGGCGGCGAACTCGATCCGATGAGTCAGGTGCGGGTGGTCGAGGAACTTTCGCGTATCGAGGGCTCGGTCGGATGGCTTTCGATGATTTCCACGGCCGGCAGCTTCATTCCCGCCTTCCTCGAACCGGCAACGGCTAAGCGTCTATTTGGTGCAATCGAGAGCGTCGTCGCGGGGCAGGTTCGCCCACCCCATCGCGCGGATTTGGTCGAGGGCGGCTATCGATTGAGCGCGACCTATCACTTCGGCAGCGGATGCCAGCACGCGAGTGTTATCACCTGCGGATGCCATATCTACGAGAACGGCGAGCTGCGCCGCTATGGCCGCCATCCCGAGTATCGCGTGCTGTTAGTGCCCGCATCGAAAGCCTCGATCGTCGATGTATGGGACACCACCGGCATGCGCGGGACCGGCAGCAACGATATCGTGCTCGACAACGTGTTCGTGCCATTCAGCGATAGCACTACGATGATGGAGAAGCCGCACACCTCGGGGCCGCTGTACCGATTCCCGGCGCTGTTCCTGGTTTCGCACGCCGGCGTTCCACTCGGCATCGCGCGCAACGCGCTCGATTTTGTCGAGGAGCTGACGACGCAGAAGAAGGCGATACCGAGCGGCCAATTGATGCGCGAGGATCCAACTGTTCAAGAGACCATCGCATGGGCGGAAGCGCACCTTGGCGCCGCGCGCAGCTATGTCTACAGCACGCTGGAAGAGTTGTGGGAGACTCTATGCAAGGGTGATCGGCCGTCGCCGCGCCAGCGCGCCGCGTATCGCATGATGATGACGTACTCGCATCAGGCGGCGAAGCAACTCATCACGACGCTGTATGATACCGCGGCAACCAGCGCCATCTTTCGTTCGAGCCGGCTTGATCGCGACGCGCGCGACATCCTCACCGCATGCCAGCATCGCGTGGTGCATCTTAGGATGTATCGGCCCGCGGGCCGGTTGCTGCTAGGCCTCGATCCCGAGGAGCCGCTGTTCTAAGGAATTAGCAGCAACTTTCCGGTCGAGCGGCGCGATTGCAGGAAGCGCACCGCATCGGCAGCCTCGGCGAGCGGGAAAGTTTTGCCGATCGGAATCGTCAACTTTCCTTCGCGCGCGAGCTGAAACACGGCATCGAGGGCGCGACGATGAATCTCCTTCATGCCGTATACCATCGGCACGACGAAGCCGCTCACCTGCTGCGACTTCGCGAACAGATGCCGCCGCACATCGATCGGATCGGGCGCGCCGCCGGCGCTTCCGTAAAGGATCAGATGACCGAACGGCGCGAGGCACGCGAGGCCCTTCTCGAATGTCGGTTTGCCAACCGCATCGAGGATTAGATCGATGCCACGTCCGTTGGTGATACGCATCGCCTCGGCCGCGAAATCGTGGGTCGTATAGTTGATGACCTCGCGCGCGCCGAACTTCCGTACCAGGTCCATCTTGTCGTCGCTCGATACGGTGCCGATCACATGCGCGCCTACCGCTACCGCGATCTGCACCGCTGCGATGCCTACTCCACCCGCCGCCGAATGCACTAGCACCGTCTGCTCGGGCGTCGTGCGATGACACGAGTGGATGAGATGCCACGCCGTCAGCACTGCAATCGGAAACGCGGCCGCCTGCTCGAATGGCGTGCCGTCGGGAATCGGAATCACGCGCGAGGCGCGCATCCGCGTGAATTCCGCATACGCGCCCATGCCGATGTAGGCGACGCGCATGCCCGGCGTGAGACCCGTGACATCCGGCGCGACCGCATCGATCACGCCCGCGCCCTCCATTCCCGGAATGTCGGGGAAGACCGGCTTCACCAGGTACTGGCCGTTGATGAAAAACACGTCGCCGTAGTTGAGCGCGATGACGCGATTCTTCACGATGACGGTGCCCGGCTGCAGCTCGGGCTTCGGCACCTCGCGCAGTTGCATCACCTCGGGTCCGCCGAGGCGGTCGAACTGGATTGCTTTCATTGTTCAGCGCCGATCGATGACGACGCGCTCCTTCCCGATCCACATCGTGGAGTTGGCGAAATCGATAAAGTTCTTCTCGTCCTCGACCGCGATTTCTCCGGCGCGGCGCGCTTCTGGATTGGCAGCCGGAGTCGCGCGGTCGATCCACGCCTCCGCATGGCCGGTATAGGGAGGAACGCGCGTACCGCGGCTTTGGCGCAGCTCCTGCTCGATCGGATCCTCGAAGCGATGCACCTGGAAGTATTTCTTGAGCCCATTGCCGGCCGCCAGCCCGCGGATGATCGGGCCGTGATTGGTGCGCCAGTAGAGCTGTGCCTGCTCCAGCGTCTGATTGGCATGATGGCGCAGCGGGAAAAAGAGCTTCACCAGGCTGCTGCTGGGCCGCGCGACGATGTCCTCCGAAGGATTCACCTGCGGATATTCATACGCGAGCCACAGTGGCGAATTCGGCAAATCGATGAAGCGCGCTTCGTCTTCCAGAAGCTCTTTGCCGGCAGCCTGTCCCGCCGGACTTCCGAATGCCGTGGCCAGTGCCTCGCGGCTCGTCCACCACAACTCCGCGACGCCGTCGTAAGGCGGCTCCATCTTGCCCCGCGCCTTGGCCATCTGCTCATTCATCGGATCGTCGAGCGTGTGCAACTGCACGTAGCGATGGATGTTCAGCGCGGTTGCGTGCTTGGCGACGATCGGCCCATGCACGTTATGCCAGTAGTTCTGAAACTCCGCGAGCGACATCGACGGTTTACGTCGCAACACAAATTCCAGGCGGATCATTTTTCACCTCATTGCGATGGATGGTGGCGAGCAATGCTGCTCCGTCCTAGCAACAAAATCGGCGCGCATCAAAGCTCGCAGCCGCGACGAATACGGAGTTAGTATTGCGCAATCGAGGAGGTACCTATCAATGGACCGAAACGATGAACTGGCAATGTTTCGCACCGCGCTCGAGATTGCCGGTCTGCCTCCGAATGTCGCCGCGCTGCCCGACGATCATCAGATGATCATCGGTGCTATGCGCTTCCATTATCTCGATTGGAAAGGAGCAGCCACCCCGATCGTTTTTCTCCACGGCGGCGGCCTCACCGCACATACGTGGGATTGCGTCGCCGCGATGCTGCGCGACCGCTTCCGATGCGTCGCGCTCGATCAACGCGGGCACGGCGACAGCGAATGGTCACCGGTGATCGACTATCGAATCGCGTCGCACGTCGGCGATATCGAGGGCTTCATCGATGCGATGCGATTGGAACGTCCGATCCTCGTAGGGCAATCGATGGGCGGGCTCAACTCGATCGCGTATGCGATTCGTCATAGCGACCAGATGCGCGCGATGGTCATCGTCGATGTAGCGCCGGAGATCAGCGCGCCCGGCGCGAATCGCATTCGCGATTTCGCCTCGACTCCGGAGCTCGACTCGCCCGAGGCGTTCCTCGAGCGCGCGGTGAAGTTCAATCCGATCCGCAATCCGGCGGTGCTGCGCCGCAGCCTTTATTACAACCTGCGCGAGACGCCGGCGGGCAAGTGGACATTCAAGCACGATCAGCGCCGCCGAACCGATGACGCAATGAAATCGTTTACCGAGGATCGCACGCGCCTCGCATCGGAAGTATCGAAGATCAAATGCCCTACGCTGATCGTGCGCGGTGCGTTGAGCGACGTGCTCACCGATGCTTCCGCGGAGAAGTTCGCACGCTCGCTGCCCAACGGCCGATGGGTGCGTATCGAGAAGTCGGGGCACAACGTGCAGGGCGACAACCCGCGCGCCCTGCTCGATGCGATCGGAAAGTTCTTCGGCGAAGTCGGAATTTCATGAGCGATTGCGCTTGATGAATCACCTCGAATTCGAGTAGCGGATAGTGTCATGAGTGAAGCGAATTCCAACGGCAAGCGCGCGCTCGAAGGCGTGCGCGTTCTCGACCTGACCTGGCTGCAAGTCGGGCCGCAGGCGACGCGGCTGCTTGCGACTTTCGGCGCGCAAGTGATTCGCATCGAATGGCGCGAGCGCAAGGCGATCGATTTCATCCGCTATGTGCCGCCATTCGCGCCTGATCACGCGACCGCTGATGGCGGCCGCAGCCAGGGCATCTCGCCGCGCGGCCACGGCATCCGCGGCAACTACGATCGCGCGGGATATTTCAACAACACCAACCCCGGCAAATACGGCATCACGCTCAACCTCAATCATTCGAAGGGGCGCGACTTGCTGCGGCGCATGGTGCGCGAAGCCAACGTGATTTGCGAGAACTTCAGTCCCGGCCAGATGGACAAGTGGGGGCTCGGCTACGAAGACCTGCGCAAGCTCAATCCGCGCATCATCTATATACAAACCACCGGCGTCGGGAAGGCGGGCACTTACAAGGACTACGTCAGCTACGGGCCGACCGCGCAAGCGTTTTCCGGACTCACGTTTCTGTCAGGACTTCCCGAGCCGCAGCCACCGGCCGGATGGGGCTACTCGTACCTCGATCACTCGCCGGGATACTTCGGGGCGATCATGCTGATGGCGGCGATTAGGCGTCAGCGCTTAAGCGGCGTCGGATGCTACATCGATATGTCGCAGAGCGAGACCGGCCTGATGCTGTCGGGCACCTCGATGCTCGAGCATCAGCTCACGGGAAAGCCCACGGCGCGTTATGGAAATCGCATGCCGTACCTCGACTGGTCGCCGCACGGCGCGTATCGATGCTCCGGCGACGACAACTGGATCGCGATTTCGATTCAGTCCGACGAGCAGTGGCGCGCGCTCGTCGAGGAGATGGGCTCGCCCGAGTGGGCGCGCGCTGCGCGCTTTGCTACCATCGCCTCGCGCAAACAGCACGAGGATGACCTCGACGCGAAGCTCACCGCGTACACGAAAGGACGCGAGCGCTACGACTTGATGAATCGATTGCAGGCGCGCGGTATCGCGGCGGGTGTGGTGCAGAAGGCGCCCGATCGCTTCGACAACGATCCGCAGCTCAAGGCGCGCGGCTACTATGTCGACCTGCCGCACAGCGACATCGGGACCTGGCCGATTGAAGGATTCCCCGCCAAATTGTCGCGCTCACCCGCGAACATCGGCGGCGAGACGAATCGCGCCGCGCCGAAGCTGGGCGAGGACAACGATTTCGTATACGGCAAACTGGTCGGCCTGAGCGACGCCGAAATGGCATCGCTGCGTGAGGAAGAAGTCATTTGAAATCCGAACTCAACCTCGGCACGTCGCTCGAGGGCATCACGATTCTGGAAATCGGCGATCAGATGGGCGACTACGCATCGATGCTGCTCGCGGGGCTTGGCGCCGAGGTCGTCAAGCTCGAGCCGCGCGAGGGTTCGCCGTCGCGAGGCATTGGTCCGTTCGCATCGGACACGCACGATCGCGAACAAAGCCTGTTCTTCTGGCGCTACAACCTGAACAAGAAGAGCGCCATGCTCGATGTCGATGATCCCTCGGCGCGACGGGCGCTCTCGACGCTCGCTTCCAAAGCGGACATCGTGCTGCTCTCCGGCGAATACGAAACCGTCGCGCGACGCCTGGAGCTGTGGCGCAAGATCGCCGAGGACAATCCGCGCCTCATCGTGTGCACCATCACGCCGTTCGGCCTCGACGGGCCGCATCGCGCGCTCAAGACCACAGACCTCGTGCAGATGGCGCTCGGCGGCATCATGGCGGTATGTGGCTACGACCCGAACAAGGACGGCGCCTATGACACGCCGCCGATCGCGCCCGCGATGTGGCATTCGTACCACCTCGGCGGCGAATACGCGGCGGTCGCGATGATGGCGGCGATCAATTTCCGCGAGCTCAGCGGCGAGGGCCAGTTCATCGATGTTTCGGTGCACGAGGCGGTGAACACCTGCACTGAAGTCGCGATTCCCACGTACGTCTACAGCGGCCTGGTGGTGAAACGGCAGACCGCGCGCCACGCGGCGCCGAACATCACGCACGCGCGGCTCACGAAAAGCGCCGACGGCATCTTCATGCTCGCGAGTCTCAGCCCCTTCGAGCGCGAGCAACGCGCGCTGGCGCAGCTTGCCGATGAGGTAGGAATCGCGCACGTGCTCGGCACACCGGAATTCGCGCAACTCGAAAAAGACGATCACGTCGCGGCCGCGATATATCGCAACGACTTGCTCGAGCAGTTGGTCGAGAGTCTTCCCGCAGATGATCTCTTTCATCGCGCGCAGAAGCTCGGGCTGGCATGGTCACCGATTCGGCGTCCCGAACAGAATCTGGATGATCCGCATTTTGCCGCGCGAGGAAGCTTCGCGACGATTCATCATCCGGAATTGGGCCGCGACCTCCGCTATCCAGGCACCGTCGCGAGCGATGGCCACGCGCCGCACTTTTCCTATACACGTCGCGCCCCCCGGCTTGGCGAGCATACAGATGAGGTGCTTCGGCGCGTGAAATCCTGATCGAAAGGAACCCCCCTCCCGTTGTCATTCTGACGTGAGCGCGAAGCGCGCTTATCTTGTCATTCAGCAGCGCGCACCGCGCTCGCTTCAGGACAAGAAAGGATCGACGCCGACGCCTTCTTCAGCGTGACCAGAGTGGTCGATCAACGGTGTTTGTGATGGGCGGCTACTCGCTGAACTTCCACGTGTTCGATGCCGTCCCGCTGATGCGCCATCGAGGCATCACGATTTTCGGATCGTTGGTCTCCTCGAATACGACCGTGGCCGGCAAGCCGATAGCCACTTGCGATTCATCTTCCATCATCACGCCTGCGACGCGCGTAACGGTGCCGTCTGCTTCCTTGCAATCATCTAATTCGATGATCGCGACGACATACGGAACGGCGCCGACGAATGCGCCGACGATCGGCTGCGTGACCACGACATAGCTGTGAATGACGCCGGTGCCCGCGGTCTCGAACCAATCGATGTCCATCGAGGCGCACTTGCTGCACGCGGGAAGGTTCGGCGGGAACCATTTGTGGCCGCATCGATTGCACTTGCGCACGAGGTACTTATGCTTGCGCGTCGCCGCCCACCATTCGTGCGTATCGGGATCGGGCAGGATGCGGAGTTTCGAATAATCGATCGTTACCGCCATCGATGGTTCCTCGCGCGTGTCACGCCGCCATTCCTCGAAGAATGAGACAGCTCGCCATGTTCTCGTATCCCCACGCCATCCCGCAGCAGATGTCAGCCTTGCGAAGCTGACGGCATCCCGCGCTGCGATCGTAAGTATGACGGCCCTCGCGCCATCCGGGGCACGCGTCGTCCGCGCGATGACGCAACTGGCGCACGTTCTCGATCACCATCTGCACGCCATGCGTATAGCCCTCCGACAAATGCCCGCCCGACAGATTGCTCGGCAACTCGTGATCAATTTGCAATCGTCCGCCCTTTACGAAATCGCCCGCCTCCCCCGGCCCGCAAAATCCATTCGCCTCCAGCTGGATGAGCGTCGTGAAGGTGAACGCGTCGTAGCATGAAACAAAATCGACATCGCTATGAGAGATGCCGGCCATGCCGAACGCGCGCTTCCATCCATAGTTGCCCGCGACGTAATGCAGCACGGGGCGCGAGTAGTTCCACTGCGGATTTTCCGTCATCGTGCGCGCGTATCCACCCATGATGAAAACGGGAGGATGCTTCAGGTCGTAGGCGCGCTCGCGCGAGGTCACGATGATCGCCGCCGACACATCGGTCTCCTGGCAGCAGTCAAGCAGGCGAAACGGCTTCACGACCCATCGCGAGCGCTGATGGTCCTCGATCGTGATGGGCTGGCGAAAGCGCGCCTTCGGATTGAGGCTCGCGTGATAGCGATGCGCGACGGCGATTTCCGCAAACGCCTTCGTCGTGCATCCGGTGTCGCGCAAGTAGCGCATCGCGGACATGCCGAAGCGCTGCGCGGGCGTCGTCCAGCCCCATCCCATGTTGAACTGGTTGTCGTCCGATGCGGTTGCGACCGGAATCGGTCCGCCGGGAATCTGCCCGCCCATCCTGCGACCCGAGCGGCCGTTCATCGAGCGGAAGCATACGATGGTCTTCGCATAGCCGGCCTCGATGAGTCCGATCGCGTGCGCGACGAGCGCTTCCGTGCTGGAACCGCCGCCAAAAATATCGAGGCAGTAGTTCAGCCGCATCCCGAGCGCGGTGGCGACGTGCGCCGAAGTCGTGGAATCGGCGGCCTGGTAGCTCGTCATGCCATCGATGTCGGATGGTTGCAGGCCCGCATCGGCCATCGCGTTATTGATGGCTTCACAAGCCATCGAGAGCGTGGTGCGATTGCTCGGCCGCATATGCGGCGTCTCGCCTACTCCGACGATGCAGTATTTATCAGTGAGCGCTCCCATCATTCTCCTTGGGATTGGGATGACGGCGCCAAATCGCGCATCCCTTCAAAATTTATCCGAACAACTTCGCACGTCCCGAGAAATTGTAAAAGCGCACCGGCGTGAGCGCGTCGCCGGCTCGCTGAATGCGATGCGGTTGGCTATGCTCCAGCGCGTGCGATGCCCTTTCTGCGACGGCTCGGTGTCTTTCGCGTTTCGCCGCGCCGAAGCAATCTGGGGGCGTTGTGCGAGTTGCCACGCCTACCTTCGGACCGATCGCCGCACGATCGACGCTGACCTCTATGACGACAACGATTTCATCCGCCGGGTTGAAGGCTCGATTGGCGACACAGCGAATTTCGCGGGGTTCGACGAGATCGCTCCGATGCTGCGCCAGGGAAGCATCCTGGAAATCGGCGTCGGCACGGGCCATCTGATCGCTGCCGCAAAAGCGCGCGGCCGTACCGTTTCGGGCACCGAGCAAAGCCCGCATCATCGCAACTATGTCAAACAGCATTGGGGCATCGAGGTCACCGAATCCCTTCCGCATGCCCGGTTTGACAATGTGATCAGCTTCAACGTCTTCGAACACATCGCCGATCCTTATCAGCATCTACTCGAGGTGCGGCAGATCCTCAATCCCGGCGGGCGTTTCATCCTCAGTACCGCGAACGGCGACTGTCTCCTCGCGATGCTATGTGGGGGATGGTGGGCGATGTTCAAGCCGGAGGACCATTTCAGCATTCCTTCGCCGCTAAGTTTGCGGATGGTTGGCGAGCGCGCGAATTTCCGCGTCGGTCGAATCTGGTGCTCCGAGTATCCGCTCGAGACGCCAATTGGAGTCGCGCTCGCGCTGCGCGATCGCATCAAGCAGGGCAACAAGGGTGACCGGAGCCTGACAAAGGATGGCGCCGATGCGGCTCCATCTGCGAGTGGACGCGTTCAACGCATCCGCGAGCTGCGCGCATTCAATTTCGTCGGCGCCACACTTGCGCAACTGATGATGGCGAGCAGCATCAAGGCGATCTTCGAGCTTCCTTGACTACGCGGGACGCGGCCACACGATGGGTACTTCCGTCGCGAGCCACTTCACGATCGCCGCGTTGACCTCGAGAGGCTTCTCCTGCGCGACCCAGTGCCCCGCGCGAATGACCTCCTCGCTCAGGTTGCGGCAATACTTGCGCATCGGCTCCGCGAGGCGCGAATGAACCGTCTCGCAGACGTAATCGTAACGCGCGTGGATGAAGAGCACTGGCATGTCGAGGTAGCCGTCGTTGGCTGCCTTGCGACCGTACGCGGCATTGGTCTCGTGGTTCATGTACCACGAGGTTGGCCCGAAGAAGCCGTTGCGCTCGAGCGCCGATGCGTACACGCTCAGGTCCTCTTCGGTGATGACATCGGCGTCGCGCGGTACATCAGGGAATTCGAACCCGGCTCGGCGCTGCCGCCGCGCCATCGCGGTCATCGCATGTTTGCCTTCGCCCGCAGGATCGCCTTTGCGAAAAGCGAGCTTCAGAAATCTGCGCGGATGCGCGTCCATCGGCGCGATCGCGTCCGCGAAGTTCTCTTCGTAATTGCGCATGTACTCCCACTGGCCGGCGGGAAATTCGTTTTCGGGATATAGCGCGCGATCGACGAGACTGATCGCATAGTCGAGGCCGTACTCGATGGTGTGATAGGGCGCGCACAGGTTCGCGACCGCGTCGCATCGATCGGGATGATGGCTCGCGATGTTCCATACGACCGGACTGCCCCAATCATGCCCGACCCACACCGCCTTTTTGCGTCCGGTCGCGTCGAGCAATTCGATCATGTCGCGCACGATGAGTTCCTGTGCGTAGTCGCTATGCTTGCCGTATACAGATGAACGTCCGTAGCCGCGCATATCGGGAGCGATCGCGCGAAAGCCCAGCGCAGCAAGCGCGGGAAGCTGATGGCGCCAGCTTATCGATAGCTCGGGCCATCCGTGCACGAAGATGACGAGTGGGCCATCCTCGGGACCCGCGGCGAGATAAAAGCTTGTATGCTGATCCGTTTTGACCGTGTGTTCGGTGATGGACACGCATGTCACCTCTTCGATTCGATCGCGAGATTCACTTGCTATGACGCGAAAATCAAGCGCCATCGAGCGTTTTGGTCATTATCGAATGTGCGATACTGTTAGGAGCTACCCAATGAAGGAAGCCTGAAGGAGGCACCCGACGAATGACCCGCACGATTCCGATGCGTAATGGCATCTTCCTCGCCCCGTTTCATCCGCTCGACCAGGACCCGACTGAAGCACTGCACCGCGATCTTGAACTGATCGAGAACCTCGATCGCCTCGGCTACGAGGAAGCGTGGATCGGCGAGCATCACTCGGCCGGCTTCGAGATTATCGCGTCGCCAGAGGTGTTCATCGCCGCGGCTGCCGAGCGCACGAAGAAGATCAAGCTCGGCACCGGCGTGGTGTCGCTGCCGTATCACAACCCGCTGATGACGGCGAATCGCATCAT
>DATGKG010000102.1:0-2370 GCA_035294805.1 Binataceae bacterium (SeqCode)
GAGGATGAGAACGTACGCGATGCCCATCCAGAAGACCGGTTCGAAGGCATTCGCGGCGAACTGATTGTCGAGCACCAGATAAACCGGCGCGGCGAGGACGCACAGGCACGCGAGCCCGACCCCGAACGCATCGGCGCCGAATTCGATCGCGATGAGGCCGGTTAGCGCGACTTTAATCGCGGCCGCGAGGGCCGGCAGTATCCGCAGCGCATGGAGCGAGTTTCCCAGAATGATCTCGTTGAGGCGCAGCATCCACGCGGTCAGCGGCGCGAAATCGACGTAGCCCCAGTCCAAATGATGTGTGCAATCGAGGAAGTAGAGTTCGTCGCGAAAGTAGCCGTAGCGGCCGTCGGTCGCGACGTGAATGCCAAAGACGGCAGCCGCGAATACGAGAATGAGCATCCGGCGGCGATGAGTCTCGGAATCGATGGCCAAGGCGCAATTTTAATGCGCCCTCGTGCTACTTCAATGGCGCGTCGGAGGCTCCACTGAGAAGCGCATACGCGGCGTCGCTCAGCGGAGTCGCGATACCGTGTTTGCGGGCCAGCCGCACGATCACTCCGTTGCGCGCCTCGAACTCCAGCGGACGCCCGGCGCGCCGATCGTAATAAAGCGAATTACCATGATGCTCGGCGTCCGGAATATGCATCATCTGCTCGACGACTTTGCTCGCGATCGAGTCGTCGAGCTGCGCGCCCTCGGCACGCGCGACCGCAATACATTCGAGCGCGAGCTTGCGTGCGAAATCGGCAACTAGCGGGTTGCGCATCACGACGATGGGCCGCACGGTCAGACCGCATACCGCGCCATTGACGGCATTCTGGCAAAGCTTCAGCCATGCTTCGGTGCGAAAGTCATCGGTGCGATGGACGGCCACCGCAGTTCCATCGAAAAGCGCGGCGAATTGCGCGCCGAGCGGATTGTTTTCGACGACCAGGCTCGCGGGGCCTTGCTGATTCACCACCCCTGGCGCGAGCGGCTCGGCCGGGCATCGCACGATCACGGGCAAAATCGCGGCGTCGCCGGCAATAGGCGCGACTCGCTCGCCGTGCTCGATGCCGTTTTGCAACACCGCGATGTTTGCGGGCGACAGCGCGCGGAACCATCCCGCCGCCGACGCGGTCTGATGCGCCTTGGTGCAGAGCAGGAGCCATTCGGCCGGGCGCGCGTCTTTCGCGTCGAGGATAGGGGCCGCGGGAACTTCCACGATGCTATCGCGCGTGCGGATCACCAGCTTCTCGAAGCCGGCGCGATGCGCACATAACGTCACATCATGCCTGCGCGAACCGATCAGCGCCGCACCCACGACGCTTCCGATCGCGCCGACACCGACGATTGCAATTTTTGCCATCGCGAAGTCCCTCCCGGAGTTTCACGCTTCGCGATTATAAATGAGGATCGGAGACGCGAGGAGCAAGCTCGCACGATCGCCAGCTTGCCCCCCGGATGTGAATGGATGATGCGTCAGGCGGCGCCGCGCGCGCGACGCTTGCCGTCCTCTTCGGCGCGCTTCAGGTCTTCGCGTTCGGGGCCCTCAAGCGCTTCCTTGGCTTCTCTGACCTTCTCGGCGACGCGGCCGCTCTCGCCGAACTTCTTGACATTGTTGTCGTAGGTGCGGGTGGCGTTGCGGCCGGCCGCCTCGCCCGAGAATGAATCGCGCGGCGCCGACTCATTGCCCAAAATTTCGCGCTCCGCCGCGAGCCAATGCTCTTCCGGATTTCCTTCGCGGCCGTTGCCTTCCCAAATCTGGTAGGCACGCTCGCGGACGCGTTCGATCAGATCGCTAGCCATAACAAGCCTCCGAATAATTTCGTGCTGAGGGCATGGATGTATGGTTATTGGACGATATTCGGCGCGACTTCGATTTGACGGATTTATGACATCAGTATTGTTTTCTTCGCACTACGCTGCGCTCCGCACTCGGGAGCGCCTGCGGCGCGGCTTCGCCCGCTTCGTGTCCCACCCGCTCAGCCTTTGATCTCGACATGTGCTTTCGGGTTTATTTTCGAAACGCCGGCGCGACTTCCTCCGCGAAGGCCTGCAATTCGTCTTCCACGATCATCCCAAACACCCCCATGAAGATAAAATGGGTGACGCCTGCCTTGATAAACCCCTCAATCTTGTCGATGCACTCCTGCTTGCTGCCGATTATGATGCGATCGCGCGCTTTGTCGGGCGTCGTCTGCGCCATCATAGCGACCAGCCCATTCAACATCTCGTCGCGCTGCTTGGGCGGATTGTAGGCCATCGCCATCATCAGGGTTTTTTCGACTTGATCGGAGTCGCGCCCGACCGTATCCGCATGGCGCTCGATGACCCCAATTAGCCGCTTCATCTCGGGGGCGTCGACATTCGTCATGTTCCACATAT
>DATGKG010000103.1:0-4261 GCA_035294805.1 Binataceae bacterium (SeqCode)
TGAACTCGGCCCGCAGTTCGTCATCATGTTTTTTGACTTCCTGCTGGACCTGCGCCTGGACCGCGCCGGGACTCGGCGGCGGCGTGGTATCGAGGTATAGCCGACCTACCGCGATGCGTCCTTTGCCGGGCTTGCTGTAAAACGCGCCGGTTTTGGTGTCCTCGTACATCATGATGCCGGTCGCCGACTGCCCCATCGCAACCAGCGGATACGCGGTCATCGTCGCGAGCATCGTGGCCGCCATAGTAGCGGCCAGTTTCTTTTTCCATCTCCCGACCTTCATTTATCTCCTCCCTCCGTATGGTCGGCCACGCGCTAATTGCTCGACGCGAGTTTCTTCTCTTCTTCCATCCGCATCTTCGCGAGCTGGAAGGATGTGTAGACCTTGCCGTTGCACGCGTATCTGGTGGGCGATGAAATCGAGACGATGGCGCAATCCTGAACCCGCGGAACCTGCGCCGTACCGGCGGTCTGGCTCGGCGTCCACGCGGGCGTGACTGTCGCACATCCCGCCGCGGCCAAGGTCACAACTGCTGATGCGAGCATCAGCCGCCATGACCAAAAACCTTTCGATCTTGTCATTAGCTGCATCCTTTGGTTTCGAGAGTTTCGGTCCCACGCCGCGGCGCACGGGCCTCGAAGCGCGCAAATCCCCGCTCCGCAGCACACACCGGGCGCGACGGTTGCACACAAATGTTACGTACGTGTTAGGCGAACATCTCAGGCAATTGAAAAGGCGGACGCCTGTTTGAAGACGAAAATGAATCACGCGCGCGCGAAAGCCCCCCGCATTTGCTTTGCACCCGCGCGATGGAAATCTTAGAGTCCTTACAATGAGCGACGACGCAGCCAGCTTGCTCGCACACCGATTCAACGTCGGCGATCCCATCCACATATCCGAGAAGATGATTGCCGACTTCTGCGCGGCAATCGGCGAAACTAATCCACTCTTTATCGATCCGGCCGCCGCCAAGGCGGGCCCCTATGGCGGCATCATCGCGCCGCCGGCGCTGGTTGCTTCGCCAACCTTTCGACGCGGAGAGTCCAGCGGTGATCGGGAGGAGCGATTCCGGCAAGGCGGTCTGATGGCTGGAATCGATATGGAACTGGAAACCCCGATTCGCCCCGGCGACGTCATCTCGACCAGCACCGAGGTGAAAGAGACCTACGAGAAGACCGGACGCACCGGCACCATGCTGTTTACGGTGATTCGCTCTACGCTAACCAACCAGCGCAGCGAGGTCGTCGCGCGCATCGACTATCGAATGATGAGTCGCAAGCGTTAGCGCCCTCCTCCACCCTGCGCGCCATCGACCCTATGTTGCCACAACTATGCCAAAACGCATCGTGAACCGCGCCGATCGCATCGTTCGCACGCGGATGCGCGAGCCGGTCGGCTTCCAAAGCCTTACCGAAAATCGCACCATCAAACTGTCGTCGGTTTCCGAATACACCGGGCGTTCGCACTTCGCGCCATGGCAGCGCATCCTTGCCGGGATGCACGATTTCGAGAAGATGGCGGGTATCTTCACGCCGCTGGTCTACGTCGAACTGGAGACGCGCGATGTCGCATGCGATCCCGCGGAGAAGGTCGTCATTCGAGGCGAGTCCTTTCTCGGTAAAGCGCTCGATGATTCAGGCGCGGTGCGGCACATCGTGCGCGAGGGAGATCATTCGGTTACCGACGCATCAGGGACCGAACTCGCGCGCGCGCGGATGCTCAACGTCTTCACGCGCTACGACCCGGATCCCGCCAAACGTCGCGTCACCGAATTGCCACCCGAACTCGGGCTGGGTTCACAACCGACAAAAATCATCGAAGTTCCCGGCATCGAGGCGATCGTTGAGCCGGCTCGCAAACCGGACTTCGTCGAAACGCAGAATCATGTGTGGCATTACGGTCAAACCGATCCGAATCGTCACGTCAACGGAACCGCGTATCTGCGCTCGATGGAGGAGCATGTCGCCGACCTGTTGCACAACTCAGGGCATGACCTGAAGCGGCTGTTCGCGGCGCGCGCGCGCATCGTGTATCGCAAGCCGTCGTTTCGCGGCGAGCCCTATCGGCGCGCGGTATGGTTTCGCAGCGAGGCGCCACTCGCACTCGCGGGCGCGTTTTTAAGCGGCGGAAGTGCGTCGTCAGAACTGCCAGCGGTCGCGGTTGAATTGACCTATCAGCAGCACGGATCGTGAGGAGGTTGCCATGGAAATCGACATCGATCATGTCGCGATGCCGGTGGGCGATATCGAGCGCTCGGTCGAGTTCTATCAGCGCGTCTTCGATGCGAAGGCCGATGGCCTGGAGAAATGGCGCGCGGGCAAATGGCCGGTGGTCAGCCTCAGCTTCGGACGCAATCGCTTCAACCTGCATCCGCCCGACAACAAGATCACGCTCAAGGCCACGCATCCGATGATCGGCGGCGGCGATTACTGCTTCGTTTGGCCGGGCACTCCCGATTCAGCGATCGAGCATCTGAAGCGCAACAACATCGCGATCGAGGAAGGGCCGGTGCCGCGCCTCGGCGGCCGGGGCAAGGGAATCAGCGTCTACTTCCGCGACCCGGACGGCAATCTGCTGGAGTTTATCAGCTATTCGCAAACCAAAAGCTGACCGCGCGCTCTACAATTTGTAGAGCCCTGCCACGTTCTGCCCGGCGAGTTTTGCCGCCGCCGACGCCGGCATCTCCGCGAGCAGGCCCTTCAACTCATTCATATAGTCGCGGCCGTGGTCCTGATGCGGGAAGTCGCTCGCCCAGAAGAACCGATCGTCGCCGATGAACTTACTCAGTCCCGCCAGCGCGCGCTCATCCGGATCCGCGGAAATCCAGCATTGCGTGCGGATGTAATGGCTCGGGGTATTTTTGAGCGGCGCGCGATTGATCGGAACCTCGTACAGCGCGTCCATCCGATCGACCCAATAGCCGATCCATCCGGCGCCGGACTCAAGCACGACTACTTTCAGCTTCGGGAACTTATCGAATACGCCGAATGAAAATAGCGTCGTAAACGCGATCTGTGGGCCGTAGCACGCGGTCACCTGATGATACCAAATCGAGGTGCCAAGCCCGCTGAAGCGGCGCGACGCGAGCGACGTCGGCTCGAACGTCGGATGGATGCCGTACGGAACGTCGAGTTCCTGGAATTTCGCGAAGAGCGGATCGAAGTCCGGATGCCCATGCGCCTTGCGCTGATGATTAAACGGCGCGACGAATGCGCCTTTGCATCCGTCCTTGACCGCGCGCTCCAGCTCCGCGCATGCCGCCGGAACATCGCTCATCGAGATGTGCGCGATCGGAATGAGACGACCGCCGGAGTCGCGGCAGAAGTCCGCGATCCATCGATTGTATGCGCGGCAGTAAGCGTTGCTGAGCTCTGCGTCTTCCACTTCGGCTTCCCACAACAGCCCGATGGTCGGATAGAGAATGGCCTTGTCGATGCCGTCCCGATCGAGCAACTGGAGACGCTCCTTCATATCCATCGAGCCGAACGGCGCGGAGTTGACGTAGGTGCGCTCGGCGGAAGGCTTCATCTCATCGGCCTTGCGCCCCATCGCGCCCATCGTGTGCAGCACGCCGGAACGGATCATCTGCGAGGGCTTGCCATCGTATTCGAGGAACTCCATCCCGTGGTCGTCGCGCTTAATCTTGATTCCGCGCGCGCGATATTTTTCCTCGAGATATTTGTCCCATAGCTCGACCGGCTCGAGGATGTGGCCGTCGGCATCGATGATGAGCTGATTTCCCGGCATCTTTGAATCCTACAGTTTGTAACAATCGAGCACGTTCTGGCCAACGACGCCGCGCCGCGCCTCCGGCGACATCGGCTTTACCATCCGCTCCAGCGCATCGAGGTACTTGCCGCCGTGGTCCGGATGTGGAAAGTCGCTGGCCCAGAAAAAGCGGTCGCGGCCGACATAGTCGATGACGTAGGCGGTAGCCTGTTCGTCCGGATCGCCCGAGATCCACACTTGCTTGCGCACATACTCGCTCGGCTTGTGCTTGAGCGGGATAGTGCCGCCGATCCAGGTCTCGTAGCCCTCGTCCATGCGATCCATCCAGAAGCCGAGCCATGACGAACCGGATTCGAGGATCACGACGCGTAGTTTCGGAAATTTGTCGAACACGCCGAACTGGAAAAATGTCGAAAGCGGTTGTTGCAGGATTTGCGAAGCCATCACGCCCAAAAGCGGCATGCGCTCCATGCCGTGGAAGCGCGCGCGATTGAGTCCCTTCGGCTCGAAGGTCGGATGAATCGCGAACGG
>DATGKG010000104.1:0-6237 GCA_035294805.1 Binataceae bacterium (SeqCode)
GGGGTGGCGCTGCTTCCGCCGATGCCATTTGCGCGCAAACAATCTCCCGACGGCGGCGAGGCCGTCGTGGACGAGATCAAAAAGCTGGGCGACGAACTCGGCGTTGCGGTTGAAACCAGAATCGGATCGGGCCGCCGCGCCGAGGAAGTCATCGTCAACGCGGCATCGAATGGAAAATACGATCTGCTGGTGATGGGCGTGCTCTATCGCTCGTCGGAGCAGCGGCTATATTTCGGTCCGAAGGTGCGCCAGATTCTGCGCAACGTGCGATGCTCGGTCGCGCTGGTGGTGCCGCCGCAGCCCAAAACTTTCCGCGCCTGAACTACTTCATCTTCCAGGAGGCGCCGCATCCACATGACTCCCGCCTATCGCGCTCGCATGATTACGCTTTCCGCTGTCCTCCTTCTCTGCGTTGGGGTTGCCAACGGCGCGACGATTATCGACAAACCGCCGGGCGCGTCGGGCAACGCGAACTTTCCCAATGTGTCTGACAGTTGGTCGCCTGATGCGCGCTTCCTGCTCAAGAACGTCGACACGCCGAATGACCCGAACACGCCGCACGCGATTTTTCTCACCGACATGAAGACCGGTTCACGCCGCGTGCTTTATTCGTATGCGCGCAGAGCGGAGATCTTGTGGTCGCCTGCTTCGGATGCGGTCGCAATCAATGACTGGGACGCGAACGACGACGCACAGTGCATCGTTTTCCGCTTGCTTCCACATCAAGAGCGGAGCGATGTGCGCGAGGAGTTTCTGAAATCGCGCCGGCCCGATCGCGAAAAGAGACTAGCGGTCGATCATCGCATGTACGATCACAACTACGTGCACGCGCTTCGATGGCTCGACGGAAAGACTCTGTTGATCGCGATCGAGGGGCACAGCTCCAACGCGCATAAAAGATTTCTGCTCGAATACGCATACCGGGTTGGCGATTCGTTCCGCTTGCGGAGGCGCGCGATGGACTAGACTTCCGCGACGATGCTAGTCAGAAGCGGGAGGCCGTCTTGCTATGGATGCACACGCCGAAATTTGCCGCGCCATCGATCAGTACAAAGAAGCAGCGGTTGCGATTAGCCATCAGATTCACGAGAAACCCGAGCCGAAATTCCAGGAACATTTCGCCGTCGGTTTGCTGAGCGACGCCGCGCGCCAACTGGGATTGCCGGTGGAAACCGGAGTCGGCGGTCTTGCGACGGCGTTCCGCGCGGAGTTCGGGAGCGATAGCGGACCGACGGTCGCGATTCTCGCCGAATATGACGCGCTGCCCAACGGACATTCGTGCGGCCACAACCTTATCGCATGCGCGGCGCTGTCGGCTGTGGTCGGTTTGAAAAATGGCGGCGTGAAGCTGCCGGGAAAAATCGTCTTCATGGGCACGCCCGCGGAAGAGGGCGGCGGCGGAAAAATCGTTCTGCTCGACAAGGGCGCGTTCAAAGGTGTCGACGCCGCGATGATGGCGCATCCTTTTGATGGCGAGGCGTGCACGATGCCGGCGCTGGCGACACGTCATTTGCACATCACCTTTCACGGCAAGGCGGCGCATGCCGCCGCTGCGCCATGGGATGGAGCGAGCGCACTCGCCGCAGTGATCCAGACTTTCCAGAGCGTAGACACTGCGCGGGTGCACGTTCGCGATGGCGCGCGCATCCACGGCATCATCACCAACGGCGGTCAGGCGGTAAATATCATTCCGGAAAAAACCGAGTGCCAGTTTTTGGTGCGCGGCCGGACCAGCAAGTATACGAATGAGATCGCGGAACGCGTGCTCAGATGCGCCGAGGGAGCCGCGCTGGCGACCGGCACGAAGATGTCGCATCAGGTGGTCGGCGGCTACAAGAACATGATCAACAATCGCGCGATGGCGCTGCACTATTCGGCGCTATCGGAATCGTTCGGGGTGCATTGTCCGGAGGCCGCGCCCGACGCTCCGACCGGCAGCACCGACATGGGCGATATCAGCCACGCGCTTCCCGCGATTCATCCGATTTTCCAGGTCGCGAAGCGCGGCGAGGGAAGCTGTCACGAAGATGCATTCGTGAAGTATACCGATTCCGAATTTGGCTACGCCGCGATGATTCGGGTCGCGAAGACGCTCGCCATGACCGCATACGATCTGCTCGCGGATCCTGCGCTGCTGAAAGCGGCGAAGGACGAGTTCGCGTCGCGCAAAGAGAGCTGATCGGATCGGTCCGCCTACCTGCCGTTGTCAGGCATCCATGCGCCGGTGCTGCTCATGCCCGCGCATCCCGGGTCCGAGGAGCTGGCCCCCGGCGCGGTCTTCGGCGACACGAATGAATGCAGCGACGGCGAATTGTCGAAGTCCATCATATCCTCGAGGTCGTTGGCGCTGCCGTCGCGCATCGTCAGATGCTTGCCAGGCGTAAAGCGCGCCTCGATCAGCCCGAGTATCGAACCATGGTCGCCCACCGTATGCGAGACATACGACTTCCGTGCGAAGGGCGAGATGATCACGAACGGCAAGCGGATGCCGTACTGATCGAAGCCGGCGCACTTCTCGCCCATCGATGCCATGGAACATAGTTTCTGCGCTTCGGCCGCGCTGTCGCTGCATTGCACGCCATTGCCGGGCGTCTGCGAGCCGGGAGGATTGGAATTGTCGGCGCACATGCCAGGCGGAATGTCATCGGGAGGCGTCGCTGCCGGCGGCGTCACGTGATCATAGAAGCCGCCGCCTTCATCCCACGTCAGAATGATCACGGTGTGCGACCATGCGGGGCCGAGGCGCACTGCGCTGATGATATCGGCCACGTCGGCCTCGCCCGCACGGATGTCGTCGGGCGGATGCTCATTGGTATCCGACGCCAAATCGATGAACGATACCGAGGGTAGATCGCCGGAGTGCGCCTGCGCTTCGAAATCATCGACGGTCTGAAAATCGGGCGGCTCGGGAAAACGGAACATCTCGCCGTAGAGATTTTCCTGATCGGTCAGACCATCTTCGATATATTCGCGCCAGCATACGTTGTTGTTATCCAGCAGATCGTAGACGGTACCGTTGATCGGCTTATAGCCGTAGCTGGTCGGCGTGACCGGCGGCAACGATTCTCCTTCCGATACCACGTGTCCGAATGAAGTACCGGTCAGCTCATACATACGATTCGGTATTGTTGGACCCGGGACGGACGAAAAGTAGCGGTCGTTGATCGCGAAAGTCTGCGCCAGCTTATAGTAGTAGGGCAAATCCGCCTGATTGTAGAAGCCCATCGTATCGTCGTCGTCCGCGCTTTCAGGGCCGTCGCTCTGTTCGGTTTTGTCGTTCTGACTCACGAAGCCATCGTTGGTGCCGTTGAGCGAGTTGTTGGGATCCTCGAAATTGAACTCCTCATGCACTCCCGTCCAGCTATGGTCGAGGTCCGGTTCGATGCAGTATCGCGGATCATGAAAAGCGGTCACCGCTGCGGAGCCATCTGCCTCGGGGTTGGAATTGGTGCACGTATAATTGCCGCTCGAATCGACGCTGCAACTCAGCGCATCGACGCATTGATTATCGGTGCTTGAACACACGCCGGCGTGATACGGCGAGCCCGGCGCATAGGGCAGGGCGCCAAAATAATTATCGAACGAGCGATTCTCCTGCATCAGGACAACGATGTGTCGAATTTTCTGCAGGCCCATCGCATTCGGGTTGTAGTTGAGATGCGGACAGCCGCTGTGCGCGTTGCTGCCGAACACATCGGTGATGTCGTTTACGTCGCTGCCATTGCATCCGGCGAGGATCAGCGCGAGCGCGAGGACGCCCAACCCGATGGATGCATTGCGCGGAGTACGTTGAAGCATGCGAGGTTGTAACTCCATATTAGGTGCAGCGGTACCGCAGCAGTAAAGTCTGCGATAGTTTGACGAAAAGAATTGCCAAAAGTTCAAGCGAAACGTGCAACCCGATCGCCGCCTCTTCGCCAATAGCTCCATTTCCGGTTTATCGGGTAAGCTGATGATGCTGTGGCGCGCAAATCCAAACCGGTAAAGCCGCGCAGGCTTTACATCCCGCAAGTCCCCGATGCGATCTCGTGGCTCGAAAGCGACAGCTACGATCGTCGAGCATGGAATGAGATTCGCTCGACCGCGCCCTCGCTTGCGACACTGGCCGATTCCGGCGGCGAGCTGATCCCCCATTTTGATGCGCTCCTGCAGGACCTGTTCTTCTCGCTGTTCAAATACAACCTGATTTTTCAAAAGCCCGACGCGGTTCGGCGGTCCGCCATCCTCAATCGCACGATCCTCGACCAATTGATTCCCTCGCAAACCTTCGAGGCGCTCAAGAACCGCACTCTACTCGAAGAAGATAAAGCCGCCATCGCGGCCATCGTGCTGGGCGAGCAGGTGCTCGAGATGGTGCGCGGCGAGCGCATCGTCAATCGCAAGGACATGCTCGATTTGTGGGACCTTGCGCATCAGGAGGACGACCTCAAGGAGAAATCCGATGCGCTGAAAAATGTTCAGGAGATGCAGGAGGGCGGCAAGGAAGGCGACGGCGAGCCCGACGCGGAGTTAAAGGAAAAAATCGCGAAGCTGGCCGAGGCCGCTGAGAATGCCGCCAAAGTTTCCGAAGCCCGGCTCAATCAGAAGGCGCGCCAGGTCGAGAGCGACATCAAAAATGGCGACCTGACTCAACTCAAGCGCATGGAGTTGCGTGCGGCCGAGCTAGCGGGCGAAATCGATCAGGCGACTGAAGACAGTCACGCCTTCAGCCGCGAATTCGGGCAGGGCGGCCGGATGCCGGCGGGCGAGCGGCTCGAACTCGGACGCCGGCTCGCGCGCAACAAGAAGCTCGGCGAGCTGGCACGGATGGTCGGGCGCTTCAAGCAAGATGCGCGCGCGATTCGCAAGCGCACGCTCGAGCGCGGCGTCGCGGAGGCATACGACGTCGAGCGAGGCGCGGACTTGGGCCGCATGATTCCGTCCGAGCTGGTCGCGATGCATCATCCGATATTGCGCCACGACTTCCATCGCCGGTTGCTCGAAGGCTCCATCCTTCAGTACCGGCTGCAGGACGACGAGCAGAAACATAAGGGGCCGATGGTGGTGTGTGTCGACGTGAGCTCCTCGATGGAAGGGCAGAAGGAGCTGTGGTCGAAGGCGGTGAGCCTCACGCTGATGGACATCGCGCGCCGCCAGCGCCGGCTGTTTCGCGCCGTGATGTTCTCCTCGAGTAACGTGGTGAAGGTGCTCGACCTCAATCGCGAGCGTCGCTACCAGCCCGAGATGAGCAAGGTGATGGAGCTGGCGGAATTTTTTCCGGGCGGAGGCACCGATTTCGAAGCACCCATCGATGCCGCGATGGATCTTATCGAGGAGAAGAAGCTCAAGCGCGCCGACATCGTTATCATCACCGACGGCGAATGCCAGGTGAGTGACACTTGGCTCGCGCATCTGAAGGAGCGCAAGGACGAGCTGGATTTTTCGATTTTCGCAGTGCTAGTCGATGTCGGCTCCAGCGAGATGTCGACGCTGGCGCAGTTCAGCGATCGCATCACATCGATCAAGCAACTGAGCGCCGAGGGCACCCGCGACATTTTTCTTAAGGTGCAGGGCCAGTAGCGATGGGCCAGTAGAGGAGCGTCACTACGGAAGCTCAGGTGCAACTCAAGCCGGTGGATCGCGACAACTGGCGCGCGATGGTGCGGCTCACCCTGCGTCCCGGGCAGGAACACTTTGTCAGCCCTCCCGCATGGTCACTCGCCGGCTCATACGTGCGCCGCTACGGCGATCGTTATGAGTACACGCCGATGGTGATCTGCGACGGTGACACCGTCGTCGGATACGTCACGCTGGTCTGCGACGGCAACAGCTTCGATGACTACTGGATCGACGACATCATGATCGATGCAATCTACCAGGGCCGCGGCTACGGCCGCGCCGCGATGAATGTAGTTCTGGCGATGATCCCGAAGCGCTATCTGAAATGCCGGGTCATCAAGCTTACGTGCTTCCGCGGCAACGAGAATGCAGCGGCGCTATATCGAAGCCTCGGCTTCGAAACGAATGGCGAGGTCGATCCGATGTTCAAGGAACCGGTCTACGCGCTGACGTTGAAGCCGCTGCGGGTGTGAGTGAATGTGAACAGACGTGCCATGTCACATCAACGATAGTTTGCTAAATATTCGATTATGTCACTGAGGTCGTTTGCGTAGGAACCGCGAGAATGTCCAAAGTGAAAATGCCGGAACAGGCACCGGCGCCCCCGTCGTCGACCTCTGGCGCCGAGTTGCAGGCGCT
>DATGKG010000105.1:0-9833 GCA_035294805.1 Binataceae bacterium (SeqCode)
GCTAGGAACCAATTCGGCCGGCGATGGTATCGCGGTCGATTCGATCGGAGAGGCAGTGCTGGTCGGGACGACCCGCTCGGCGATTTTTCCCGTAACTCCGGGCTCGTTTCAGAGCCTCTATCCCGGCAACATCAGCAACCCGTTAGTGGGCTTCATATCGAAGTTAAACTTCGAGGGGACCGGGCTCATCTTCTCAACCTTCATGGGGCTCTCCGACGGTGGATGGCCAAGTGCCGTCGCGCTGGATTCATCCGCTGACGTCTACGTAAGCGGCGGGACCTCGACCGGCGTGAACTACGACTCGCAAAGTTGCGCTCCTGATATATGCGGCTTCATCGTCGAGTTGGACAGCGGCGGCGCGACGGTGGATTTTTCCGACATCATTCCATTTGCGACGCTGTTAGGAATTGCCACCGACAGCGCCGGCAACGCCCACGTCATCGCCACGCGTGGCGGGGGATTGCTGATCAACCTCGACTCGGCGGGCAATCCGTCCTACCAGATGCTGAGCCTGGGCGGGACGCCGAATCGGATCGCGATCGGTCCATCCTCGGATAACATCTTCCTTACCGGCGTCACCAACGGTGGGATGCTGGATGTGACATCAGGCGCATATCAGTCGACCTACGGCGGCGCGGGCGACGCATTCGTATCGGTGCTGGACCCGACAGGCTTTTTCAATCTGTACACCACCTATCTCGGCGGCAGCGGACTGGAACTAGCGCAAGGGATTGCAGTCGACGGCGCGGAAAACGCCTACGTCACCGGCACCACACAATCTGGCGACTTTCCGGTGACGCCGGGAGTGTTCGAGGGAGAACATCCGAACAGCGGCAACGGGCTCGCATTCGTGGCGAGGATCGTTCCGGTGCTGCAATCGCCGACCGCGACGATGACGGTGAGCGCGACTCCGGTCACTACGCCGATTTCGACATTCATGAATCCACCCACGCCCACTACTCCTCGCACGCCGCTGCCGACCCATTCGACCAATGCGACGCCGATTCCAACCATCACGATCCCGACCCCGATCCAGACCGTTCAGGGCGCGGGTACCCCGACGCTTACCGTCGCGGCGACCGCGACGGCTACCGGGACCGCGACGGTGACGGCAAGTCCGACGCCGAGCCCGACGCCTACCACAATCGGCACCTTGCGGATTGCGCCGCTAACGATAACTTTTCCCAGAATCAAAGTTGGGAAGGAGAGCGGTTTTAGAGCAGTGCGCCTTGCCAACCCACGTACAAACAAAGGACCGGCGATGTTGACCAATATCGTACTGCAATCGCAACTCGACGCGATGCCGGTCGGCTTCGAGATCGACGCGCAGTCGACCTGTCGCGTAGGAACGCCGATCGCTCTAGGACGGGTCTGCAGGATCTACCTGAGGTTTGCGCCGCTCGCGGTCGGATCGGTAGCCGATACGCTCGTCATCAGCGGCAACTTCACCGGCAACGCCATCGGTCCGGTGGGGCTAGTGGGCACGGGAAGATAGAATGCCTGGGTTCAGTGCACCAGCAGATCGAGCGTGCGGAATAATTCGTCGCGGTCGACCGGCTTACCTAGAAAGGCGTCGAAGCCGGTGGCCTTCGCAAGCTTACGATCCTCGGCCGATGCATGTGCGGTGAGCGCGACCACCGGCGTCTTGCGCCATCGCTCGTCGAGGCGCAGGTTACGTGTAAGCGTGACGCCGTCCTCGTCGCCCTTGAGCGACCAATCCATCAGAATCACTTCGATCTGAGTGCCGGCGGTGCCGAGTTCCTTGCGCGCCTCATCGGCTGACGACGCCATTTTCACTTCGTAATTTTTCTTGAGGATGGTTCGAATCAGCACCTGGTTGTCGGGATCGTCCTCGACGACCAGGATGGTTGGCCGTCGAATTGCCGGCGGCTGTGCGACGCCGTTGCCGTTGCCATTGGCAGGTTTGGCTTCGGACACGCTGGGTGCATTGAGCCGGAGCTCCGATTCGGGCGAGAACGTGATGGTAAAGATCGAGCCTTGTCCCTTCTGGCTCTGCACCGAGATGTTGGCGCCGTTGAGTTGCAGATAGCTGCGCGTGAGTGCGAGGCCCAGCCCGTTGCCTTCGAAGCGGCGGGTATAACCCGACTCCTCCTGCGAGAAGGGTTCGAAAATTCGTGTCAGGTACCCGGGCTCGATGCCGATGCCGGTGTCGGTGACGGAGATTTTCAGATTGCGATCTCCGCCGCGATACAGTTTCGCGGTGACTGACCCCTGTTCGGTGAACTTGATGGCGTTCTGAAGCAGGTTGGTGAGTGCGCCCGAGAGACAATATTCGTCGAACAATACCGTTGCCTTGGGATCTTCGATGACGCATCGAATGCGCAACCCCTTCTGCTCGGCGAGGATGCGCAGATCTTCAACGTGGCGTTCCAGCATCGTCGCGAGCTTGACCGACTGCGGACGCAGCTCGAATGCGCGCGCTTCGATCTTGGAGAAATCGAGGATCCCCTGGATGGTGCGATTGAGGCGGCGCCCGGCGCGGCGGATAGCGTCGAGGTGCTCCTTCATGTCGTCATTGTCGGTAGCGTCGACTTCATCGGCGAGCACGTCGGTGTATCCCAGCACGACGTTGAGCGGAGTGCGGATCTCATGGCTCATGTTGGCGAGAAATTCCGACTTGACGCGTGACGCCTGCAGCGCGTTATCGCGGGCATGCTTCAACTCGCGCTGCGCATGTTCGATGCTCGAGGCCATCTGATTGACGCCTTCGGCGAGCCGGACGAATTCGTCGCTGCCTTCCACCGCGCATCGTGACGAGAGGTCGCCTTGAGCGATCCGTCCAACGGCCGAAGAAATCCCGTCGACCTCCTTGACCACCGATCGGCCCAACAGCGCCGAAAGTACGAAGCCGACGATCAGCAGCACAAGATCGGCCAGCAGCAAAGCCTTGTAGACGGTGTTGGAAATCCACCGCGAGCCCTCACCCAGGGTCTGCGAGAAGTTGTTCTCAAGTACGATGAGACGCTCGTTGATCTGATCAACGCGGGTAATCAGGTCGGCTCGTTCATGGGCGGACATGCGTTCGCCCGCGATTCTCGCGTGCGACTTACGTCCGAGATCCGCGAGCTGGTCCGTCAACTCGTCGGCCTGTCCCCAGATCTTGATCGCGTCACCGACAAAGCCCAGATGGCGGAAGCGCAGGAAGAGCTTGACCAGTGAAGGAATGTCATCGGGGGCGTTTTGCGCTGCGCGGAAGAACCGCGCTGCGTTTTCGCGATCGGGCCAGGGCTTGTCCAACGCGCGGCGAGCATTGCCGTCGGCCAGCGGGACCACGATGGCGTCGGAGAATTTCTTATAGTCGGATTCGCTGCCGCCCAGTGCGTACCGGCGCAAGTAGAACACGGCGTCTTTTTGATACTTTGCATATAGTCCCTCGCCGGCGACATACGCGCGCACGCCCGAGACGAGGGTAATAGCGAACATGGTGATTCCGGTAAGGGTGAGCGCCAAAATGAATAGCAGGAAATTGAGGAACACAAATTTCCTGGTAACCCCGGGCGAGATCCAGCGAGTCAGCACAGACTCCTGCATTAGAGGAGAGTGTGACGGTTGCGTTCAGACGGAGCAATAGCCTAATGCATCATTATGCTACCTTTTGTATTGTCTCGGTCGCGAAAAGATACCCGCCAAAATGGCGATTTTTATGACTGTGAGGCGACCCGGCGCCGGTCTCGCTCTTCGCGAATTGCACCTTCTATAGTGCCCAGCTCGCCCGGCAACACCAGATGATGTGCTTTGCGCCACGAGCGCAGCCATTCCTGGAAGCTTTCCATATAAGTGTACACGACCGGCGTGATGTAGAGGGTCAGAAACTGCGAAAACGCCAAGCCGCCCACCACCGCGACCCCCAACGGTCTGCGCGATTCCGAGCCGGCCCCGACGCCCAGTGCGATCGGCAGCACGCCCATCAGCGCCGCCATGGTGGTCATCATGATGGGACGGAAGCGGATGATAGCGCCCTCGAAAATCGCCTCGGTCGGCGTCTTACCCTCGTTGCGCTGCACGTCGAGCGCGAAGTCGATCATCATGATGGCGTTTTTCTTGACCAACCCGACCAGCATGATCACGCCGACGAACGCGAAGAGGTCGAGTTGCATACCGACCAGCCATAGCGTGACCAGCGCGCCGAATCCGGCCGCGGGCAAACCCGAGAGAATCGTGATCGGATGGATGAAGCTTTCGTAAAGAATTCCCAGCACCAGGTAGATAATGAGAATCGTGACCAGCAGGAGCATGCCGAGTCCGCTCAGTGAATCCTCGAACGCCTGTGCGGTGCCCTGATAGCTGGTGGTAAACGAGGCCGGCAGCGTTTCGCGCGCGAGCCGCTGTACCTCATCGAGGCCCTTGGCGAGCGATACACCGGGCGCGAGGTCGAATGAAATCGTCACCGCGGGAAGCTGTCCCGAATGATTGATCTCCAGCGGCCCCACGCCGCGCTTGAACTTCACCACCGTGCTGAGCGGCACCAGCGGCCCATTTTGCGATCGTACATAAAGTAGGGAAAGGGTCGACGGGTCGTCCTGGTACTGTGGTTCGACCTCCATCTCGACCTTGTACTCGTCGTTAGTCGCATAAATGGTCGAAATCTGGCGCGAACCGTAAGCGTCGTAGAGCGCGTCCTCGATCGCTTGCGCCGAGACGCCGAGCGAGCGCGCCTTGTCGCGATCGATGTCCACATTGACCTGCGGATTGGAGATTTGCAGGTCGCTGTTGACGCCGCGCAGGTCCTTCAACTCGCGCATCTTCGCTTCGAGAATCGGCGCATAGCGATAAAGCTCGCTGGTGTTGGGACTCTGAATCGTGAACTGATACATGCTGCGCGTGAACTGCGCGCCGAGCCGAATCGGCGGCGGATTCTGCAGAAACACGTTCAACCCTGGGATGCTGTTTGCGAGCGGCCGCCATTTGTTGATGAGTTCGTCGACGCTCATTGAGCGTTGCGAGCGCGGCTTGAGATGGCAGAACAGGATGCCGCTGTTGCTCGCGCCGCCGGGTCCGCCGGGACCGATGCTGGCAAAGAAATCCTCGATCGCCGGTTCGTGGCTGACCATCGCCGCCAGTTTGAGCTGATGCTCCTTCATCGACTCGTACGAGATTCCCTGCTGGGCGAGGGTGAACATGATGAGGTTGTTGTTGTCCTCGCTCGGGATGAAGCCCTTCGGAATCGCATAGAACATCCACACCGTCGCGACCAGCATCACGCCCGACAGGATCATCGCGGCGCGCCGATGCCGCATGACCCACGCGAGGCTATTCTGATAGCGATCGAGAACCGCATCAAAAAACCGTTCTGTCACCGCATACAGATGACCGTGGCGTTCGCTCTTGGGCGGGCGCAAAAACCTCGAGCACAGCATCGGCGTGAGCGTCAATGACACCACGCCTGAAACGAGAATCGCCGCACCGATCGTGATCGCGAATTCGTGCAGCAGACGCCCGAGCAGTCCGGCCATGAACAGCACCGGAATAAAAACCGCCGCCAGCGAGAATGTCATCGACAGAATGGTGAAGCCGATTTCGCGCGCGCCCTCCAACGACGCTTCCAGCACCGGTTGTCCCATCTCCATGTGGCGTACGATGTTTTCGAGCATCACGATCGCGTCATCGACGACGAAGCCGACCGCCAGGGTGATCGCCATCAGCGACATATTGTCGAGGGTGTAGTTGAGCACCCACATTACGGCGAAGGTGCCGAGGATCGACATCGGCAGCGCGAGGCTCGGGATGATGGTCGCCGAGAGATTACGTAGGAAGATAAAGATCACCATCACGACCAGAAACACTGTCAGCAACAATGTGAATTGAACATCGTTGACGGAGGCGCGGATGGTCGTCGCGCGATCGCCGAGCTTGCCGATCTTCAGACCGGCCGGCATTTCCGCCTGAAAGCTCGGCAACAGGCTCAGGACCTTGTCGACAACCTCGACGGTGTTGACGCCGGGCTGGCGTTGAATCGCGAGCACCACCGAGGGCTCGCCATCGCTCCATCCGGCGGTCTTGTCGTTCTCGACGCTGTCGATGACGCGGCCCACGTCGGCCAGCCGGACCGGTGAGCCATTGCGATAGGTCACGATGAGCGGGCGATACGCCGCGGCATCGGTCAGTTGACCCTCCGCCTGCACGGTGAATTGCTGATGCGCGCCATAGAGGATTCCGGTCGGCAAATTCACATTGCCGTTTTCGACCGCCTGCGCGACCTCATCGATGCCGATGCCGCGCGAGGCGAGCGCTTTCGGATCGACCTGTACCCGCACGGCATACTTGGCGGAGCCGTAAATCTGCACCTGCGCGACGCCGCTGACCATCGAGATGCGCTCGCCGAGATAGTCCTCGGCATACTCGTCGACTTTCGAGATCGGCATCTGGTAGGAGGCGAGCGACAGATACAAAACCGGCTGGTCAGCAGGATTGACCTTTTTGTAGGACGGCGGACTCGGCATGCCGACTGGCAATTGCGATTGGGTAGCGACGATCGCCGCTTGCACATCCTGCGCGGCCGCATCGAGATTGCGGCTCAAGTCGAACTGCAACGTGATGCTGCTCGAGCCCTGGATGTTCGATGAACTCATCGAGTCCAGCCCCGCGATGGTGGAGAACTGCTTTTCCAACGGGGTCGCGACCGATGAGGCCATCGTCTCGGGACTCGCGCCCGGCAGGTTCGCGTTGACCACGATGGTGGGGAAGTCGACGTTGGGAAGATCGTTGACCGGCAGATATCGATACGCCATCAGCCCAAACATGACGATCGCGAGCGAGATCAGCGTCGTCATGACGGGACGGCGAATGAAAGTTTCGGCTATATTCATGAGGCGGTCCGAGCCCTCGCGCGGTCGGCGCTCTTGATCATGACCGTGCCGCCTGGCATCAGCCGCAGTTGTCCGTCGGTGACGACGGTTTCATCGCCGCGCAGGCCGCTTTGGATGACCGTATCGCCATCGATGGTGTCGCCGACCGCGACTTTGCGCATCGCGGCTTTCATTTTTGGATCGATCACAAAAACGTATGAGCCGTCCGCTCCAGTCTGCACCGCCTGGCTCGGCACCAGCACCGCATCGGGAAGCTCGTTGAGCGTGAGGTAGGTATCGATGAACTGGCCGGGCCACAGTTTCTGATCGCGATTATCGAATACGCCCTTCAGTTGGATGGTTCCGGTAGTCGCGTCGACGGTGTTGTCGACGAAACTGAGGCTGCCGTGCACGGTGGTTTTGTTTTCATCGGCCGCGACCGCATCGACGGTCATCGGATGCGCGGCGATGGCGCGTCGCACTTGCGCCAGCTCCTGTTCCGGCACCGAAAAATCCACATACACAGGTTTGATCTGATTGATCACCACCATCGCGGTGTCGGCGTTGGCCTTGACCAGATTGCCCTCATGCAAAATCAGATTGCCGGTGCGTCCGTCAATCGGCGACACGATGGCAGTGTACTCGAGATTGAGGCGTGCGGTCTGCACGCTGGCTTCGTCGGCAGCCACCGTCGCATCAATCGCCTCGTACTTGGACTTGGCCTCGTCATACTGCTGGCGCGACCCGACGCCGGCCTTCAACAAGGTCTGGTAGCGATCGAAGTCGTTGGACAACTGGACCTTCTGGGCCTTGTCGCGATTAAGGTCGGCGATCGCCTGATTGAGCGCCGCGACGAAAGGACGCGGATCGATCGTGAACAGAAGGTCGCCTTTTGCTACGTCCTGTCCTTCCTTGAAGTGGACCTTCATCACTTGTCCATTGATCTGTGATTTGATCTCGACCGTCGAATAGGCCTCGACGCGGCCGATCGCATGCAGCCGCTGCGCGACGGTTTTGCGAATCGCCTTCGCAACCAGAACCGGCACCGGCCCGCGGCCTCCCATTCCAGGGCCGGGCTCGCCGCCGTGACAGCCGAGGATCGCGAGCGTCGCAGCCAGCGCCATCGTCCACAAACGGAGTGCTCGCGAATTTCTACTGGACCGGTGAACTACGTTCCCCCACATGCGCGCAGCGCGCTGCTCCTTCGACGATCTGTCTATCACGGCGTTGGCGATTGGAGAACGGGCGCGGCGGCAAGCTCGATCTCGCAATCGCGCAATCCTATCAGGCATTTAGCAAACGTGGAAAAGGATTTTGAACCGCTGAGGCGAAAGTGGTCAGCGTTCCTGAGACCTTCGATTATTCTGGGCCGCAGTTTGCATTTTGATGACTTTTCAGTCTGCAACTGCCCGGCGCTTGGGCGCAATCGGCGGCCCGATCCTTCAAAACGCAATCGCCCATCTTTCAAAATGCAACCTCGATGATCCGACGATGTAGAGAACTATTCAGTGCGTTATTCAGCAAGTCGTGGCACTTCTCTTGCGCAAGCCAGACGCAAAATCATCCGCGATTGCATCGTGCGGGCCGACCAAGGGAGAACAGATGGCAGACCTAAGCGAACAACCAAAAATGAAACCGACGCTGGGCTTAACCGGCGTCACCGTGAACGCGATGGCACTGATCGCGCCCGGCGCGTTCCTCTGGATCACCTTCGTGGTTCAGGCCGGCTACGCTTATCCCTCGGGCATGGGGATGTGGGCCGGCATCTTTTTCGCCGTCGTGCTTGCCTACGCGACTGCGATTTCATATTCGGAGCTCGCGAAACTCTATCCCGGCGCCGGTAGCTCCTATCTATTCGCGGAGAAGGCCTTCCTTAACACCACAAAGGCCTACAAGTTCTCCCGCGTGGCGAAGTTCATCACCGGTTGGGCCTCGCATCTCTACTATTGGGTTTATCCCGGAGTGATGGTGGCGACGATCGGGATAATGATCGGCTACATCTTCGGGAGCATCGCGCCCAACTACATGAACGCGGGCATCCCTGGCCCGGTCTTCATGGCTCTGGTCGCGATCATCTTCAGCTACCTGATCTCCTGGATCGCTTACAAAGGCGTGGTCGGCTCGACCAACGTAAATCTGGTGATCAACATCATACAGTGGATCGCGCTGCTGTTCTTTTCCGCGCTCGCGATCTCCTATCGATTGAGCCATGTTGCCGGTTCGACCGGCCTGGCGCTCGACGGCACCAGCAAGGTGCTGAGTTACACGCTCAACGGCGATACCCCGGCGCATCCCGGCGCGCTCTCGGTCGTGCTGCCGCATAATTTCAACTGGATGATGCTGCAGGCCACCATCGCGATCCTGCTGCTGGTCGGATTCGAATCGATCACCTCGCTGGGCGAGGAAGCGAAGGATCCCAAGAAGGACATCCCGCGCGGCGTACTGCTTTCGATCACGATCCAATGCCTGGTCATGTACCTGTTCGAATATTTCGCCGCGAATTACTTCATGAGCAATGCCTACAGCCTGGCCGACGCAAAAGGTTCGGCGGCTCCAATCGGCGACATGATGGTCATCCTCGGCAACGCTTTGCTCGGCGGGCACGGACAAGCTTTCATGCTGATCGAGGCGCTGACGGTCTTCCTCGCGCTGATCGGCACCACGCTAGCGTGCATCAACACCGGTGCGCGCGTCACCTATGCGATGGGACGCGACGAAGAGGTAGCGGAGCACTTTGGCCTGCTGCACGGCGAGAATCTCACGCCTCATCGCGCGATTTGGACGCTCGCGACGATCTCAGCGGTGCTCGGCGCGTTCGCCGCACTGTTCTTCTTCTGCGGTCCTGCGGCGCCCGATGACAAGACCATCGCGACCCTGCCGCATACCATCTGGTACGCGCTCGGGATCGGATCCAACTCGACTCTCGCTGCGTTGCCCAATGGGCTTTCGCTGGTGACACTGATTTCCAACTTCGGAACCTTTTCGCTCTATGGCCTAACCAACGTGATATGCATCGTGGCCTTCCGC
>DATGKG010000106.1:0-12894 GCA_035294805.1 Binataceae bacterium (SeqCode)
TCCGTCCACAATACCAGCGTCAACAGCATGTATGGCACCAGCAGGGCGGCGTAGTAGCTCTTCCATGAGATCGGCGCCAGCGACGGCATGATGCAAAACAGCGCGGCGAGCTGAAATCGATGTGGCCGGCGGCGCGCGCCCGGCTCATCATCCGGATCGCGCAGAAACCACACGAGGACCGCAAGGATGAGAGTCAGTTCGATCGCTGTGCCGATGTATAGTGCGAGTTGCGCGGACGGCCCCTCGCCGCCGGCGCCCAGCGTCATCAGCCGCGCCACCGCCGAGGTCGCCGACTGATTCGTGACCATGGTCATGTAGCGTCCGGTCATCGAACTCACCACCTGCAAATACGCAGTGGTATGGACGAGCGTCCCGCGAGGTCCGAAAACCGTGACTGGCGCGGCCAGCAAAACGATTGCGAAAACGATCGAGAACGCGATCGGACGCCATCTTCCCTCGAGCAGAAGAAAGAGCGCGGCCAAAGCCGCGAATGGTTTGATAAGAATCGCCGTCGCCAGCACCCAGCCGGAGATCGCCGCCCGATCCTCCTCCCCGAAGACGATCGACCACACCACCAGCGCAAGCGTAGGCAGATTGATCTGGCCGTGCTCGATATTGTTGTTCACAAAGACTGCGCACAGGATCAGCGGGATTACCAGCAGCGCCGCCGTGGGCTGGCGCTCGCGACCAAGCAGCATCCGGTGCGAGCCGAGGATCAATGCGATCAGCGAGACCGCGCAGACCAGGTACCATGCGAACTGCGCCGCATGCAGAGGAAGTGTGGCGAACGGAGCGAAGAAGATCGCGAAGATCGGCGCATACAAAAAATGGCTGCCTTCATCGAGGCGGTAGATCGCTTCGCCGTGCAACACCCGCATTCCGGTGCGATAGTAAACCGCGAAGTCCCCTTGCGTTCGAAGCACGGCCGAGATGCCGAGCGCGCACAGATAAATGTAGATCGCGATCCAGGCGAGCCGGACCGACCGCGACTGCCCGTCGGCCGACGAGTCACTCACGCCAGCGGCTTGGCCTCTTCGATCAGCATGACCGGGATATCCTCGCGAATCGGGTATTCGAGTTTGCATGCCTGACACACCAGACCATCCTGCTTCTCGGTCATGTGCAATTCGCCCTTGCACTTGGGACAGGCGAGTATGTCGAGCAACTCCTGACTGATAGGCATTGAAACCTCCCGCGTTCTAGCGCGCCGCCGCGACATCGGCCTGGGGCGCGCTGCCGAGCGCGATTTCGTCGAGTCGCGCCATGTCCGCCGGGCTCATCACAACTTCAAGGCGCAGGGCATACAGCGAGTCGCGTGCGAACGGAAATTTTTCCAACTTGACCAGATCCTTCTCGGTCGTCAGCACGATGTCCGCGTCCATCGCGGCCTTCACGATCGTCTGCCAATCAGTCGCATTGTAAACGTGATGGTCCGGATATTCGAGCACGCCGACCAGATCGGTATCGACTTCGTGAAGCATCGCGTAAAAGCCGCTCGGATCCGCCAGTCCGCTGACCGCGAGCACGCGGCGGCCTGCCATCGCGACCGGCACCTCGAGCCAGTTGCCGCGCTCGTAACGCACTAGCGCCTTCGGACGCAGCGTCGCGTTGAGTACCTCGATTCGCGAAATCGCCCGCATCTGGCGCGAGGTGATGGCGCTTGCTCGATCGGGAATTCCACTCGATACGATGACCGCAGCATCGGCGCGTCCAATCGCGCGCGGCCGCTCGCGCAGCGGACCGGCCGGAAGCAGGTGGGCATTGCCAAAACCGCGCTCCCGATTAATCAGTACCAGGTCGACGTCGCGCTCGAGCGCGCGATGCTGAAACGCATCGTCGAGCACGATCACATCGGGATGCGCGATTTCGCTCAACAAACGAATCCCGTCGATGCGCCGCGCGGAGACCACGATCGGTCCGCGAAACGATTTCGCCATCATCACCGGTTCATCGCCGGCCTGCTCGGGCGAAAGTTTCAGGCCCGTCGCATCAGAAACCAGCGCCGCGCGTTGGCGCTTCGCTGCGCTTCGCCCGAAACCGCGGCTGACGATTCCGACCGACAGGCCATGCGCTTGCAAGCGCGACGCGAGAAACAAGGTGAACGGGGTTTTGCCGTTACCGCCGACGGTCAGATTGCCGACGCTGATGGTGCGGGCCGGTACGTTTTTTTTTGCGAAGTGCCAGAACACATTGCGCATACTTTGGCCCGCGCGATAGAACCACGATGCCGGTACCAGGCCGGCCACCATCGCGCGCTGCTCCCAGCGCAACTTACCGAACCACAGATCTTCGATGCGCGATCGCGGACGGATGGTTTCGCGGCCGGCCATTATTCAGTCGAGAGCGCGATCAGCGTCCGCAGATGCATGAGCGAGATGGCGACGCCGCCGCTCAGTTGCAAAATACACTCGCGCGCGGCGCGCCCCGCACCTCGTCGCGCTTCATCATTGGAAAGCCATTTCGCAGCGGCGCGCACTATGTCATCGGCATTGTCGACGACGCGCGCGCCACCCGCCGCGAGCAGCGCGGAAGCGGTCTCCTGTTGATTTTCATAGTACGGACCGAACAGCACCGGCACGCTGACCGAAGCGGGCTCGGCAGGATTTTGTCCGCCCCGAACTTCATTGAGCGTGCCGCCGACGAACGCCACCGTCGCGCGACGATAGAGCGGGCGCAGCTCGCCCATCGTATCGAGAATCATGACGTCGCAATTCGGATCGAAATGCGCGGCGCTCGCGCGCACATATTTGAGCGACCGCTCGCGGACGATCCGTTCCACTTCCGGCACACGCACCAGATGGCGCGGCGCGACGATCAACGCGAGCGAGGGAAATTCCTCGCGTAATTCGAGATACGCATTAACGATGATTTCCTCTTCACCCGCCGCGGTCGATCCCGCGATAAAGATGGGCCGCTCGCCGGCGAACTCCTGCAGCTCGCGCCGCAGCGGCATCTGGGCGGCCGCATCGGGATCGAACTTGGTATTGCCGGTCGCGACGATGCGGCTGCGCGTGACGCCCATCGCGGCGAATCGATCCACGTCGTGCGCGGTCTGCGCCATGATCAGATCGGCGCATTGAATCGCGCGCTTGAAGAGATTGCCGAGGCGTTGGTAGCGCGCCATCGAGCGCTCGGAAATTCTTCCGTTGATGATCGCGATCTTCGCACCGGATCGCTTGGTCTCCCAAAAATAATTCGGCCACAGCTCGGTTTCCGCGATCAGAACCAGATCGGGACGCACGCGGCGGATAAACGCGCGCACCGAGGAAGGATTGTCGAGCGGCGCGAGCAGATGCGCGCGCGCTTTCGGAATGCGCCGGCGCGCGACGTCACGTCCGGCCGTAGTCATCGCGGTGACGACGACAAATGCCGCCGGCACCTCGCTCATCAGGCGCATCATCACACTATGGATCGCTTCGATCTCGCCCACCGACGATGCGTGCGCCCAAATTCGCAGCGCGCTCGTATCCGATCGAGGCGCCGCGATTCCCAGCCGCTCGCGCGAGCCTTGCGCGTCGGCGCCGTTGGAGGCGAGCAGCGCGAACGGCAGCGCCGGATACCAGAGCAGGTTGTAAAGCGAGTGCAGCAGCACAATACGCTCCGCTTGGCGATTAGTTGGCCGCGGCGGCCGCAGCGTCAGCGTCGGATGCGGTCATAAATTGCAAATCGTAGAGCTTCCGATATTCCTGGCCGCGCGCGAGCAGCTCCTCGTGGGTGCCTTCCTCGAGGATACGCCCGCGCACCAGCACCACGATTTTGTCGGCGCGCCGCACCGTAGACAGACGGTGCGCAATGACCAATGTCGTGCGATTGCGCATCAGCGTCTCGAGCGCATCCTGCACCGCGCGTTCCGCTTCCGAATCGAGCGACGAGGTCGCCTCGTCGAGAATAAGGATCGGCGCGTCTTTGAGCAGCGCGCGCGCGATCGCGATCCGTTGCCTTTCCCCGCCCGACAGCCGCACGCCCGCCTCGCCGACCATCGTGTCGTAACCTTTGGGCAGTTGCATGATGAACTCGTGCGCGTTGGCCGCGGTGGCCGCCGCGACGATTTGCTCGATGGTTTTCGTGTGGCTGCCGTATGCGATGTTGGCGCGAATCGTATCGTTGAACAGGAACGTATGCTGCGTGACGATACCGATTTGTGCGCGCAGCGATTGCAGTTGCAGCTCCTTCACGTCGACGCCATCGACGCTGATACGGCCCTCCTGAACATCGTGAAAACGCGGGATCAGATCGGCGAGTGTCGATTTTCCGCCGCCGCTCATGCCGACCAACGCGACCATCCTCCCGGCCGGAATATCCAGGTCGATATCCCTCAGCACCCAGTCCTTGCCGTAGCGGAAACTCACGCGCTCCATCCGAATATTATGATTGCCGGGGCCGAGCGCCGTCGCGTTCGGATCCTCATGAATCTCCACCGGCTGATCCATCATGTCGAACACGCGCTCTGCCGCCGCGAGACTCTGCTGCACGGTGTTGTTGATGCGCGCGAGGCGCTTGAACGGTTCGTAGACAATCAACATCGCGGCGAGGAATGCGCCGAAGGTGCCGATCGATCGCGTGCCATGAATGACCGATGCGGTTCCGTACCAAAGCGCGATGAGGAACGCGATCGCCGCCATCGCTTCGATCATCGGACCGGTCGACGCTTTGATGACCGAGGCCCGCATCGAAAATTTGAACAGCCGCCGCAGTTCGACATCGAAGCGTTCACGCTCGTACTCTTCCATGCCGAACGCCTTGACGACCCGATTGCCCTGATACGCTTCCTGCAGCAGCGACGTGATGCCGCTCATCTGCTTCTGCGCTTTGCGCGTGATCTTGCGCATGCGGCGCGAGAACGCCATCACCGGACCGACCGCGCACGGGAAAACTACGAACGCGATCAGCGCGAGTTTCCAATCGATCCAGAATGCGGCGCCAAGCACCGCGATGAGCCGCGCGCCCTCGCCGATCACGGAGAAAGCGCCGTCGGTGATACCGCTCGAAATCACGCCGACATCGTTGACCACGCGCGACATCATCATGCCGCTGGGCGTGCGGTTGAAAAATCCCAGCGGCATCCGCTGTAGCCGCCGGTTCAGCTCGGAGCGGATATCGAGCGTGATGTGCTGTCCTATGTACGCGCTCAAGTAGTCCTCGCCGAAGCCGGAGAGCGAGCGCAGCACCACCACGCCGACCAGCTCCAGCGATACGGTTTGCAGCACCTGGATGCTTTTCAGATGAGAAATCTGATCAATGAAGTGCTTGATGATGAACGGGATCGCGCCGTCGGTGGCGCTGCTCACGAGCATCGTGACGACCAACATCGCCATGTAAGGAAACGAGTAGGCGCGCAGATATCCTAGCACGCGGCGGCTCAGCGGAGTGACGAGCGTCATGACATCATCGCGAGCGCGAGGGCGGCAACGCGTGCGGCCGCTCCCGGAGCGCCCAGGCGGCCTCGGAGCGAGTTGAGCCGCGCGACGGTCTCTTGGCGTATGGAATCGTGGAGCAATGGTTCGGTGGCGCGGACCAGGTTGCGAGCGGTCAGCTCGCCCTGAATGAGCTCGGGTACGATTTTCTCGCGCGCGAGGATGTTTGGCATGCCGATGAAGTCGACCCCGGTGATTAGCATCTTTCCCAGTCTGTAGGTCAGTGGCGACACTTTGTAGGCAATCACCATGGGGCAGCCCAGCAGCGCGGTTTCCAGCGTCGCGGTGCCCGAGGCCACCAGCGCCACTTCGCTCGCGGCAATGATACTATACGTGTCGCCCTGAATAATACGTATGCCGCTCAAGTCGATTCGCGCCTGCTCCGCGAGCTGGCCGACTGTGAGCGTCGGCGCCAGCGCGATCACCGGCACGAGGCGATGGTCGGCCGCCAAGGTGCGCGCGGCCTCGACCATCGGCGGCAGGATGTAGCGGACCTCGGCGCGGCGACTGCCCGGCAAAAGCGCGAGGAGCTTCGAATGCGGAGGCAGATCGTGGCGCGCGAATGTTTCGGCGCGTCCTTGCTCGGGCGCGACGCGATCGAGCAGCGGATGGCCCACGAAACTCACGCGGTCGCCGGCCAAAGCATAGAGTTCCTTTTCGAATGGCAGGACGACGGCAAGACGATCGGCGCGCTCGACGATTTTTTTTATCCGTCCGCGCCGCCATGCCCACACCTGCGGCGTGATGTAGTACAGCACCGGCACGCCCGCGCGTTTCGCGATACCGGCCAGCACCAGGTTGAACTCCGCGTAGTCAATCAGGATAACGAGGTCGGGTTTTTCCGTCCGCAGGATGCGGCGCAGATCGCGCATCGTCCGTAGCGACAGCCCGATCGTTGCAATAAGCTCGGTCAATCCGAGGCCGTGGATATCCTCTATGCGCACGTTGGCGTGCACACCGGCTGCGCGCATCTGCGTGCCTGCAATTCCAAACAGCTCGCACGACGGATCGAGCGCGCGGATCTGGCGCGCGAGGTCAGCGCCGTGCAGATCGCCCGACGCCTCGCCCGCGACGATCATAATGCGCCGCTTGCGCTGCGGATGCTCGCTCAAGATTGCGCCGGATGTCGCCAACGACTACGGCTCGCTTTTGATGGTAAAGCTATACGCGCCCAACGTGTGATCGCCGTCCTGCGAGGTCGCGCGCCATTTAACAAAGTATTGCCCGGGTGAGAGCGGCTTGAGCGGGGCCGTCATGGAGCGATGGTCGGCGCTCGCCGCGCCGGCGCCGGAGACGACATCGCCATCCCGGTTCAGCACACGGACGGAAGTGCCGGCGGGATCGAATGGATTGTCGAAATGCACCTCCACTTGCGACGGCGGCGAGGTCAATGAACTCGCTGCGGACGGCGTCGATCGATCCGGAAAGCAGTGCGCCAGCGCCGTTGATGCGAACATCAGAAAGGCGAGCGGAAACACTATTTTGATCGCGCGAATCATTCAGCCTTTGGAGATTGCGCGATCGACGTCGTCAGCCATGGTCGAGGGCGTCACCGCGATGCCATCGTATTGGCGAATCTGATGGCCGTCGGGGCCAAGGAGAAAACTGGTCGTGACGTGGTCGATGGACCCGTCAGCATCGTGCATGCGTTTGATGTTGAAAATCGCGAGATAAGTATCGACCTGCGCGGGCGCGCCGGTCAGGAAAATCCAATCGGCCCGGTTCGCGCCGTGCTCATTCGCATAGTGCAGCAGCACGGCGGGATTGTCGTGCTCGGGATCGACGGTGACCGAGACGAGGCGCACTCTCTTGCCGAATTCGGGTGCGAGCTTCTTCTCGACCATCGACATTTTCGAAGTCAGCATCGGACAAGTGCCGGAGCACGAGGTATAGATAAAGTTGATGAGCACGTACTCGCCCTTGAGCGAACTGAGCTCGACGCTGTTTCCGTTCTGATCGATAAGCGCGAAGTTCGGCAGACAATCGCGCTGATTCGCAGCGGGAAACGAACCAGTCTCGTCGGCGCTATGACATCCGACCATCGCCAGCAACATCATCAGCGCGGTGAGCCAGAGTGAAAATCTGGCCATCATGGCTGCCCCATCGCGATGCGGATGTGCTCGATCAGCTCAATCACCCGCAAGCCATCGCGCGCAGTCACTGCAGGCGTACTGCGAGCGCGCACCGACGCGATGAACGACGCGACCTCGTCGGCGAGCGGGTCAGCCTCGCCCAGATCGATTTGCTCCGCCGAGATAGTCGGAAACGTGCTGCCTGCGGGCGGCGGACTCTTGCGATAAATCTGGATGCGCCGCGCCTCGTAGTCGACGGAAATGTAAGCGTCGGGCTGAAAGAAGCGAATCTTGCGCTCGCGGCGCGGCGCGACGCGGCTAGTGTTCAGATTGGCGATCATTCCGTTGCTGAAGCGGATGCGCGCGTTGGCGACATCGACCTGGTCGGTCAGCACCGCGACGCCGAGAGCTTCTACCGACGTGGCGTCGGCGCCCGTCAGCGACATGATGACGTCTAAATCGTGCACCATAAGGTCAAGCACCACATCGACATCGGTCCCGCGCTCCGTAAATGGCGCGAGCCGATGGCATTCGACGAAGCGCGGCCCGCTCAGCATCGAGCGCAGATGATTCACGACCGGGTTGAAGCGCTCGAGGTGGCCTATCTGCAAAATGCGATCGCTGCTCTCCGCCAACGCGGTCAGCGCGCGGGCGTCCTCGACGGCGGCGGCCATCGGCTTTTCCAGCAGCACATCGCATCCGGCGCGCAACAGGTGCGATGCGATTTCGAAGTGCGTGATTCCGGGCGATGCGACGGTGACGACATCGACGTCTTTCAGCGCGCGGTAATCGGTGGCCGAGGCGGCGCGATATTGCGCGGCGACTTGCGCGGCGCGATTCGCATCGATGTCGATGACGCAGGCGAGCTTCACTCCCGCGATCGCTGCATACTTCGCAGCATGGAGACTTCCCAAGCGGCCGGCGCCCACCACTGCGGCGCGGATCTCATCCATGTCCGTACACCGTGAGACTCGCGGACTCCGCCATCGCGAGAGTGCGCGCGCGTTCGAGCAGCAGGCACTTACCCGCTTCAATGCCGATCATCGCCGCACCGATTTCCACCATCATTTCGATCGTCGCGGGACCGATGGCGGGACGGTCGAAGCGCAAGTCCTGGCCGGGCTTGGCCACTTTCGCGATCACCAGCCCTTTGCCGGCAATCGCGGCGGCGCGACGCAATGCGGCATCGGTTCCCTCAACCGCTTCGACCGAGTACACGACGCCGCCACGCACCGCGACGCTTTGTCCGATATCGAACGCGCCGAGGCTGCGCGCGACGTTGAATGCGAGGTCGAGGTCGCGCAGTTTTTTTTCGTCGGGATGCGGGCCCGCCATCAGACCCGCGCTGGCGATCGCGTCGTCCATCAGCGCAACCGGATCGATCACCGGAATTCCCTCGGTCTCGATTTCGCGCGCGATGGCGCGCAGCACCGCGTCGTCGCTCCAGCGCGTTATCGACGCGAGCATCGTCATCGCGCGCTGGTCGGGCATGAACGTGGTGGAGAGCCGCGCGCGCGAGATTCCTCCCGCCATCGCGGCCTGCTCGACGTGCGCGCTTTTCAGCACGTCGATAATTTTCTGCAACTCGCCGACCTTGATCCAGGTGAGCTGATCGACTTGGGATTCGAGTTCGGGTTGGGTTTCGCCCTGATGCGCCAGTGCGATCAGCTTGAGGCCACGGCGGCGCGCGGCGGCGGCAACTTCGAGCGGGAAGACTCCGTTGCCTGCGATAAGACCGAGGCTACTCACGCTCGCGCCCGACGACGCCGCGCCTGGAGTTTTGGATGAAACCGATCAGCCGCTCGACTTCGGGAACACCGCAATATTCCGCGGCAATTTCTTTGATCGCCTCTTCGCGCGTCAGTTTGGAAAAAAACAGCTTGCGGATGGCGTTCTTGATGAGGTTAATTTTTTCCGCACTGAAGCCGGCGCGTTGAAGCCCGATTTCATGGACTCCTACCAGCCGCGCGCGGTCTCCAGAAGCGATCGCGTACGGAGGCACATCGAGTTCGACGCGCGCACCGGCGGCGAGCATCGAGTACGCGCCCATCCTGGTGAATTGTTGAATCAGCACACCGCCCATCGCGCGCACATGATCCTCGAAAACGATGTGGCCCGCGAGTTCGGTCGAGTTCGCCAGGATGCAGTAGTCGCCGATGATGCAGTCGTGCGCGATGTGCACATAGTTCATCGCGAGGACGTGATTGCCGATGCGCGTGACCATCCCGCCGCCCTCAGTGCCACGATGAATGGTGCTGAATTCGCGAATCAGATTGTCGTCGCCGATTTCGACCACTGACGGCTCGCCCTTGAACTTCAAATCCTGCGGCTCAGCGCCAATCGATGCGAACTGGAAAATATGATTGCGCGCCCCGATCGTGGTGTTGCTCTCGATCACCGCATACGGACCGACGACGGTATGCGCGCCGACTTTTACCTTGGGACCGATCACCGCACCCGGCCCGATTTCCACCGACGTATCGAGTTCCGCGCGGCTATCGATCACCGCCGACGGATGGATTTTGCCGGCTATGACAGCTTCTCCTCGGCGACTTCCATCGCGGACAATTCGGCCTCGACCGCAACTTCGCCGTCGACGCGCGCCTCGGCGCGCATCTTCCACAGCGGCCCGCGATTGCGCAGCACAGCGACTTCCATCTCGAGATGATCGCCCGGAACGACGGGTCTACGGAAGCGCGCCTTCTCGACCCCGGTCAGTACGAACATGCGCTGGCTCTCGGCCTTGAGTTCAGCCAACGCAAGGATAGCTGCCGATTGAGCGAGCGCCTCGATTATAAGCACGCCTGGCATTACCGGATGACCCGGGAAATGGCCGACGAAAAACGGCTCGTTGTGACTGACGTTCTTGGTCGTGCGCGCCCTGCCGGCGCCGATTTCCACCACCCGATCCACCATCAGAAAGGGATAACGATGCGGCAGCAGCCGAAGAAATCGATCGAGGTCGTGATGATTGTCGGCCAAAATTCTCCTGCGGATTACTTCGAGATCGAGGAATGCTTGGCGGCCGTAGAGCCGAAATCGCCCGGCGCCGATGCGCCGGCTTGCTCATCGTCGCTATCAGCACCGCCGCCGGCAGCGGCTACCGATGCGGTCCCGCCGCCCAAACTGCCGACCTTCACGTGCATGCCGTTGTAGGTCCGGATAACTTGATCGGTGATATCGATGCTCGTCATGCCCCACAGGATCGAACCCTTTTCCATGACCATCGTGTAGCCGTTCTTTTCGCCCACATCGCGAATGACTTCGGCGAGGTCATGGATGATTTTGCCGGTCATCTCCTGATCCTTACGCTCGAGTTCATCCTTGGAGTCCTTGAAGTTGCGCTCGAAGTTCTTGGCCTTATTGAGGTAGTCATCCTGAAGGGCTTGACGCTCCTCGGGCTTCATCAACATGCCTTTCTTTTCGAGCTTGTCCTTGAGGCTGGCAACCTCATTCTGTTCGCCCTGGAGCCGCTGTTCGACGCCTTCAACCTTGACCCGAAATTCGGCCTTGGCTTTCTTGCCGGCTTCACATTCGTTGAGTGCGCGCTGGACATCGACGTAGGCCAGCTTTACCTCGGCGCGCGCCGGAGCCGCAATAAACAACGCCAGCAACGCCGCGACCATCACCCGATTTCTCATCTGAATTGGAATCCTCCGTGAACCTGAATCAACATCAACGCGGGCCTGAGCGGGGACTCCGAGGCGAGGAGCGCCTGCGCTGTCTGAATCGACCTGCTGTCGGGCTGTATTTAAGCCAATTTCCTATGTCATGCGCTATAGGGGTGCGCCGCCGCCGAATTCGAAAACGTTGCTCATGTCTTGCGGACGCTTATTGATCGGGCGCGCGATATCAAGCGCGATCGGCCCGAACGGCGAACGCCACCGGATGCCGAAACCATAGGCCGCCTGCAGCGAATCGAGGGTCACGCTGTCGCGCAAGCGATACGCCTGGCCTGCATCGGCGAAAATCACACCACGAATTCCCAATCCCGAAAGGATCGGGAAAGTGATTTCGCCATCGACGAGCAACTCCTTGCTGCCGCCGATGTTCTGGATTTCCAGCGGCTGGCCGGCCGGATTGTACAACAGCTCGCTGGGGCCCAATGAATACAACTGATAGCCGCGGACATCGCCCTGCCCACCGACGCCGCCCGGAAAGAATCGCTCATACAGCGGAAGCTCTCCGCCGGCTCCGTTCGACAGCGTAGTCCCGATGCCGTAGGTTGCGCCGGGCGAGAAGACCCATTGCCCGAAGGTGGGACTTTTCAGGAACGTATAGAAAAAGCGCCAATGCGCCAATCCTTTCACGAACGCGGTACCGGGTCCGACTCCGGCAAGCTCAAGGTTCAGGCTCTCGATGGAACCGCTGCGTGGATCGATCGGATTATCCACCGTCGCACGCCGAAAACTCGGCATCAGCTCGGAGACTTTGGTATAACCCTTGTACCGCGCAATCTGGAAGGTGGTGAACGGCGACAGACCGCCGATACCAACGCTTTCGAACTGATAGCCGAGACCCACGCCAACATTCTTGAGCGAGAACGGACCAATTCGTTTAAAGCCCAACTCGACCAGCGGATAATTGGTATTGATCGCGCCGCCGGCTGCATTTTGATGGAAGGTGAAGAGATCGGTTTTGCTATCGAATACCGATAACGACACCGCCAGCGGAATATCGAGGAACCACGGCTCGGTGTAACTCGCAGTGTAGTTTTGGAACAGGAAGCCTACCTGTGCGCTCAGCAGCACCGCCTCGCCGCCGCCGAACAGATTGGTGTTACCGAGCTGGAAGTGGCCGAACACCGATTGATAGCTGTCGAAGCCGCCCGCAACCTGGAACGACGCGGTGCTTTGCTCGGTCACGTTGACATTGAGATCGACCTTGTCCGGCTGCGCTGACGGCTCCGTCGTGATGCGGGTGGTGCTGAAAAAGCCGAGTTGGTCGAGGCGCCGTTTGGATTCGCGAATCGCCGAGGCTGAATACGGCTCCTGCTCCTGCACCTGCATCTCGCGCCGGATAACCTTGTCCGAGGTCTTGGTGTTGCCGTTGATGTTGATGCGATTAACCAGCACCTCGCGGCCCGGATTGATGGTGAAGAGGATGTTGACCTTGCGGGCGATCGGATCGAGAGAGGTCTTCGGTTGGACATCGACGAAGGCATACCCTCGATCGGAGTAGAAATCCGACAAGGTCAGCACGTCGTGCTGCATCGCGGAGCCCCTGAACTCGCTGCCGGGCTTGATGGTGATAAGCGGGACCAACTCGGAGCGCGGATATTTCAAGTCGCCGGCCAAATCGACACTGCCGATGCTGAAGATGGGGCCCTCGTCGACCGGGATCACGATCTTTAGTCCCTTGGGTGTGCGGGTGACGTCAGGCTGGCCGACATGGACGTTGAGATAGCC
>DATGKG010000107.1:0-5012 GCA_035294805.1 Binataceae bacterium (SeqCode)
CTCGCGCTGCATGCATGCGAGCTGAAGTTCCCGCATCCGTTGAGCGGCGCGCCGATGGAGTTTCATAGCGCGCTGCCCGAGGCGCTAAAAGTGCTGCTTCAGCGCCGTCGCGAATGAAGATAGGCGTGCTAAGGAAATGGCAGATCGGATTACCCAATCAGATGATGCGCTGCCCAAGTTGCGGGGTTGAAAATCCCGACGGAGTGAAGTTCTGCAACGAATGCGCTGCGCCGTTTCCGCGTCGATGCGCAAGTTGCGGATTCGCTAATCCTCCGGCCGCGAAATACTGCGGCGAATGTGCCGCATCGCTCGGCGCCCAACCGACTAAACGCGCGACTTCCGGCGTCTCGCCAGATTCGCCGAGTCTTCGTGTGGTCGAGCATCCCGACGCGGCGACCGATGGCGAGCGCAAGACCATAACCGCACTATTCGCGGACATCAAAGGTTCGATGGATCTGATGGAGGACCTCGATCCCGAGGAAGCGCGCGCGATCGTCGACCCGGCACTCAAGCTGATGATCGATGCGGTCCATCGCTACGACGGCTACATCGTGCAATCCACCGGCGATGGCATCTTCGGACTTTTTGGGGCGCCGCTCGCGCACGAGGACCATCCGCAGCGCGCGCTCTACGCCGCGCTTCGCATGCAGGAGGAGATGCGCCGCTATTCGACGAAGCTGCGCGAGGCTGGCAATCCTCCACTCGAGGAGCTGAGCAGCTGAGTCTGAAGCAAACTTGAGTTGTTCAACTAAAAAGGAGCCGAGCTATGCCCGATCACGAAGTATTTGAGTTAGGCGACGTTGCACTACAGTCCGGCTTGACGCTGCGGCAAGCGAAGCTGGTCTACAAGACCTACGGCAAGCTCGCGTCGTCGCGCGACAACGTCATCGTGATGCCGACGTACTACGGCAGTCAGCATCCCGATAATGAAGCAATGATGGGTATTGGACGCGCGCTGGACCCGACGCGTTACTTCATTGTCGTGCCCAACATGTTCGGCAACGGCCTGTCATCCTCGCCCAGCAACACTCCTGCGCCGTTCGATCGGGCCGCGTTTCCCAATGTTACGGTCTACGACAATGTCGTGTGTCAGCATCGTTTGGTCACCAAGCACTTAGGCATCAGCCGGATCAAGCTGGTCGCGGGGTTTTCAATGGGAGCACAGCAGGCATTTCAATGGGGCGCGCTCTACCCCGACATGGTTGAAGCTATCGCGCCTTTCTGCGGCTCTGCGCGCACCTCGCCGCACAACTATCTATTCCTGGACGGGGTCAAGGCCGCTTTGCTTGCGGATGCGGCATTTGCGGACGGTTGGTATCAGTCTCCGCCGGTCAAGGGATTACGGGCCTTCGGTCGCGTATATGCCGGGTGGGCGTTTTCGCAAGACTTCTTTCGAGAACAGGAGTACCGCAAAATCGGCCTGGCGTCTCTGGAGGACAGCGTCCGATTTGTTGAAGGCGTTTTCCGGAGGCGGGACGCGAACGACCTGCTTGCGATGCTGTGGACGTGGCAACATGCCGATATCAGCACCAACCCTGTTCATAAGGGGGATTTCGCGGTCGCTCTGAGAGCTATCCGCGCACGCGCGATAGTGATGCCTTGCAACACGGACCTTTACTTTCCCGTGCGCGACAACGCTATTGAGGTGGAACAGATGCCGAACGCGGAACTGCGGCCGATTCCTTCGATCTGGGGACATGTGGCCGGCCTCGGGGTAAATCCGGTAGACAATTCGTTCATCGACAAGGCACTACACGAATTGCTGGCCGGATAAGATGACTTCGGAAATTCGGAGGAATGACGATGGCTTTGTTACCTTACCTCGATGAAAAAGATGCGTCTCCGGAAGTTCTCAAAATTTTGAAGTCCGGGCGCGTCACACTCAACGTGCAGAAGATGACCGCCAACGCGCAGAGCATCTTTCTTCAGCGCAGCCGTTTGAGCAACGCGCTCTTCACCCAAATCAAGATCGATCCGAAGCTGCGCGAAATCGCCATTCTGCGCACCGCCAAGGATTGCCATTCGGTCTATGAATGGACGCAGCATGTGCCGGCGGCGAAGCATGTCGGCGTGAGCGACGAGCAGATCGCATCGATCGAGAATTGGCAGAGCGCGAAATGCTTCAGCGATGTGGAGCGGTTGGTGCTGCAATTCACCGACGAGGTGAACGCCAACGTGAAGGCGAGTCGCGCGACGCTGGAAGCGCTGAAGAAGCATCTGAGCGCTGGCGAAATTATCGAATTGCTGATCATTATCGGACACTGGCGACAGACCGCGAGCATCCTCGAGACGACCGAAGTCGAACTGGAGGACTTCGCCGGCAAGGTCGACATTCTGGCAGGCATGACGGAGCGAAAGTAGAAGGCATAACGAGGCTGCAAGCATGAGACTTGAAAACAAAGTGGCAGTTATCACCGGAGGCGCGAGCGGGATGGGCCGCGCGACCACGATGCGCTTCCTTCAGGAGGGGGCATCGGTGGTCGTCGCCGATTACAACGAAGATACCGGCAAGCAGACCCTCGCGATTGCCGCCGAGAAGGGATTTCGCGAGCAGGCGCGCTTCATCCGCACCGACGTCGCGAAGGAGGCCGAGGTCGCCGCGATGATCGACCTCGCGATGTCCGACTTCGGCCGCGTCGATATCGTATTCAACAACGCGGGGGTGGGCGGCGCGCTCGGGCCGATTTGGGACGTCGAGGTGAGCGAATGGGACTACACCTTCGACGTGCTCGCGAAAGGCGTCTTCCTCGGCATCAAGCACGCCGCGCGCGCGATGAAGAAGCTCGGCCGCGGCGGCTCCATCATCAATACCGCATCGATCGCGGGACTCAGCGGCGGAGGCGGACCGTTGGTCTACTCTGCTGCCAAAGCCGCGGTGGTAAATCTCACCAAGGGCGCGGCGCTGCAGCTCGCCGCCGATCATATCCGCGTCAATGCGATCTGTCCGGGCGGAGTTCTCACGCCGCTTACCGATCGCGGAGATCCAGCATCGGCGGCGGCGCGAATGAATCAGATGCAGCCGTGGCCCGAGCACGGAAAGCCCGAACATATCGCGGGCGCGGCACTGTTCCTCGCCAGCGATGATTCAACCTTCGTCACCGGCGAGGCGCTGGTCGTCGATGGAGGTTTGACCGCGGCCGGGCCTGATATCTGGCGGAGACTCGGCGCGGGTCGGGAAGCCCAGTTATCGCAGGTTGGATTAAACCGCGGCAGTACCGGAGCCGAAAGCACGCGGCGTCCGGTGCATAAGCTTTGAGTTCGCATACAGATGCGTGATTCGCTAGCGTTCGAAGCGCGCGCACGCTCGCGCGAGAGGAGATCATCGTGCAGGTAAGCAAAGACTCGATCGATTTGGGAATCATCGTGGCCGATGAGAAAGCATCGGTTGGCTTTTATCGCGATACGCTCGGACTTGAATGGGAGGGCGAGCTGCCGTTGCCGGGCGGCAAGATGTATCGCCTCAAGGCCGGCACCACCATCATCAAACTGGTGAAGATGGAGAAAACGCCCGAGGCGAAGCCTGCGCCCGGCGGTCCGATGCGCGCGCTGGGCTATCGATACTTCACGATTTCGGTGCCCGACATTCGCGGGCTGATGTCGCAGCTCGAAGCGAAAGGCGTCAAAGCGACGGTCCCCGTCACCGAGTTCCGTCCCGGCGTCACGATTGCGATGGTGACCGATCCGGATGGCAACACCATCGAGTTCCTGCAGAACACGCCGGTGAAGTGATCGCGTCGCGATGGCGTTTAGAAAATAATCAGCGGCTTGATGACGCCGTCGAGCTTCTTGTCCATCACCTCGAAGGCCTTATCCAACTCGCTGAACTTGAACCGATGCGTCGTCATCGGAGTAGGATCGATGCGCTTCGATTCCAGTAGTTGCAGCATGCGCTCCATCCGCAAGCTACCGCCCGGGCATAGCGAGGTGGTGATGACTTTCTCGGCCATCCCGACGCCCCATGCGATGCGCGGCAGATGCACATACTCGCCATTGCCATGGTATCCGACGTTGGAGATGGTGCCGCCCGGACGCGTCGCCGCGACCGCATTCTGGAACGTCTCGTCGGCGCCGAGCGCCTCGATCGCGGAATCGACCCCGAACCCGCCGGTCATCGCAATGATGTTCGCGACCACGTCTCCGTGCGACGGATCGAGGGTAACATCGGCGCCGTAAAACTTCGCGAGCTCACACCGCTTCGGCGCCGGATCGACTGCGATGATTTTCCCCGCACCACGCAACCTCGCGCCCGCCACCGCCATCAGACCTACCGGACCTAGCGCGAAAATTGCCACGCTGCCACCGATGGGGATGTTTGCGGCCTCGGCGCCCACGAGGCCGGTGGAAAGCATGTCGGCGCAGTAGACGGCGACATCATCAGAAACATGAGCGGGAATTTTCGCGAGATTCGCATCGGCCTCATTGACGTGGAAATACTCCGCGAACACGCCATCCTTGATGTTGGCGAATTTCCACCCGCCGAGCGCGCCGCCCGATTGCGAGGAATGCCCGGCTTGTGAAAACTGATCTCCCCAATCGGGAGTTATCGCGCCGCAGACCACGCGGTCGCCCCGTTTGAGCTTGCGGACTTCCGGACCAACCTCATGCACAATACCGACCGCCTCGTGCCCCAGCGTGAGGTTCTCGCGCTCGCCGATTGCGCCATGCACTGTATGCGAATCGGAGGTACAGATGAGCGCCATCGTGGTTTTGATGATCGCATCGGCAGGGCCGGGTTTCGGAATCGGCTTGTCCATGAATCCGACTCTGTCGATCGCGTTCATCACGAATGTTTTCATTGACGCCTCTCTCGTTCGCCGCGCCGATTGACCATCTGCACCGGAACCGGTCTGACTGCACCGCGGCCGAGCGGGATGGTCAATTCAAGGACTCCGTCGCGATGAGTCGCGCGAATTTCCTCCTTTCTTACACCCATTGGAATCGAGATCGCACGCGCAAAAGTTCCGTAGCTAATCTCGCGATGACCGAAGCTGCGTCCCTGTTCCTTCGTATCG
>DATGKG010000108.1:0-4565 GCA_035294805.1 Binataceae bacterium (SeqCode)
GTGATGCCTATGGAAGAAGTGGTGCGCATCCGGACGGGGGAGCGGGGATCGCAGGCGCTGTAGGTTACCCATTACAGCTACGCATTCATCTTGCCTTGAATCCGGCTTGCTTCATCTCGCGACTATCATCGGCACCGCCCCATTCTCCTGAGGCCTCGATGAGATAGTGCCGAGAACAAACACGAGATCGGGAAATTCGAAGTTAACTTTAATCCCGTCGATACTTTTGTATTTCGTTGGAGCCGCTACGCGAGTCACGCCAGTCTCGTCAATCCGATAGATTCCGTCGAGTCCGGCAGACCATAGCGCATCCTTCGTGCTTGCGAGGCCGTAAAATGGAATGGAATCAATGTTCCTGCGGTTTTCGGCGATTGCCCACTTTTCATCGTGCGGCTTCGAGTACAACTCCCGGACCGAATCGCGGCAAACTTCGTCGATACGGCCGCTAGACATGAACAGATGCTGGAGTCCTATCGCAACTGCCGCGCATGGTGGCTTCCACGGCTCTAACGCTATTCCCGTTACCGGATCGCAGTCGCTGTTCAGTGGCCCACCGCAAAGTTCGCCCGGCGCTCTGCGATCAACCACATTAACTTCGCCGGTTTTCCCATTGATGCGCCACAAACCGCCGCCGAATTCGCCGTCGTTTACGCCGACAAGAAGATCGCGCCCGATTGAAAGCAGCGAAAGTTCTTTCCTCGCGATCTCGTAGGATAATGCGACGCTGGTAAGGCGACCTTCTTCGAGATCGATCAGACGGCGCGATGTGAGCACAACAAGGTCGTTGTCCGAGCAAGCCACACCGGCGAGATCATCGCCTTGAGTGCGTATCGAATCCTCGAGTACCAATTTGCCGGAGAGATAACGCCACACGTTCCAACTACGGCATCGATCTCCGGCACATGTGACTATGACCGGGTGTTGGCGCTGGACACAAAGATCGAGTGCTCGATCGGGCAGACCCTCATCTACCCGGTGCTCGCTGCTCTCGTTCAGGCTGAAGAGAGTGCCTTCGCTGGTAATGATCCAGAGTCGGCCATCAGAGAACGCTGCTCGACGGACGTAGGTCTCTGGTTCAGCTCCGGAAGCCGGTGCGGCGAATGCCGTTCGTGCGCAAAACGAAATCAACCCGAAGAGGACAGCTAAGGCAAAACTCCGCATCAACACAGAGATCGATCGGCGTCAACTTCCTTGCGACTGGAATCCTAACTCATTTGAGTCGCCGCCATCCCAAGGTTCGTCGTCACAGCTCCGTCTTAAATCCGTGCGACCGCACGCCACGCCCGAAGTCGTATTTGCGCCCGGCCTTGAACTCCTTCAGGATGCGTCGCGATACCACCATCCGATGGACCTCGTCCGGACCATCGTAGATTCTCGCGAAGCGCGCGTGGCGGTACATCTTCGCCAGCGGCGTGTCCTCCGATACTCCGAGCGCACCATGCACCTGGATCGCGCGATCGATGACATCATGCAGCACGCGCGCGCCCCAAAACTTGATAAGTGAAATCTCGACGCGCGCCTCATCACCGGCGTCGACTTTCGCCGCCGCGTTCAAGGTGAGTTGACGCGCGGCCTGAATCTCCGCCGCCGAATCGGCAATCCAGTTCTGCACGGTTTGTTTCTCCGCCAACGTGCTGCCGAAAGTCTTGCGCGAGAGCGCCCTCTCGCACATCAGCTCGAATGCACGCTGCGCCTGCCCGAGCCATCGCATGCAATGATAGATGCGTCCGGGGCCGAGCCGCTTCTGCGCGATCTTGAATGCCTGCCCGCGCGGCCCGAGGAGATTCGTTAGCGGCACGCGGCAATCCTCGTAGCGAATCTCGCAATGCCCGCCCGCCGTCTCGCCCATCACCGGCACCGGCCGAATGATATTGAAGCCTTTCGTGTCGGTCGGAACGATGATCATGCTGAACTTGTCGTAAGTCGGCGCGTCGGGCTCCGTCACCAGCATCACGGTAGCGAACGCCGCTCGATCGGCGCCGCTGGTAAACCATTTGTGTCCGTTGATGACCCATTCGTCGCCGTCCTGCACGGCGCGCGTCTGAAGACCCGTGGGGTCCGCGCCCGAGACTTCCGGCTCCGTCATCGAGAAGCATGGATAGATGTCGCCATTGACCAGCGGCGCGAGCCATCGCTTCTTCTGCTCGGCGTTGCCGTAGAAGTGGAGCATCGTGGCGTCCTGCGCCGAATGGGTTCCGAGCCCCGCGATGGCGAACTCGCTGCGCCCCACGATCTCGTTGACAAAGACGTAATGCATGAAGGGCAACCCGCCGCCGCCGATTTCCTTGGGCAGTCCGAGCGCCCACAGCCCGCGCTTCTTCGCCTCGTTCTGGATCGACTTCATCGTCTTGCGCGAGGTGTCGTCGTAGCGGTCGAGAATTTTTTCGTTGGGATAGATGAACTCGGTGAGAAAATCGCCGACCTTCTTGCGCAGGTCCTGGATTTCGGGAGTGGATTCCAATTCGAGCACGCTACTCATGACGAACCTCCATCGCTCGCACGCCGCGCGAGCGCATGAAGATGTCATTAGCGCGTCGCCCTCGATGCCGACAAGCGAGGCAAAATCGCTTCCCGCGCCGGTCTTTTCGCTTGACGGCGATTGGCTGTCTCTAGTGAGATGACGCGGGGACTTTTGGTAATGCGATATTCATCGTTGCACAACACGCGCGTCGTCGATCTCACGCATCACATCGCCGGTCCGTATGCGACTCTGCTGCTGGCGCAGGCCGGCGCCGACGTTATCAAGGTCGAGCCGCCATGGGGCGAGGCCGCGCGTAAGGCCGGACCGCATCGCAATGGAAGTTCCAACGGCGATCGCGGCGGGCGCTTCGCCTTTCTCAATACCAACAAGTACGGCGTCACGCTCAACCTCAAGCATCCGCGCGGCGTCGAGCTGCTGATGCGGATGCTCGAGGGCGCCGATGTACTCATTGAGAACTTTGCGCCCGGTACGCTCGCGCGCCTCGGCCTCGCATCGGAAGATTTGCTCAAGCGATTTCCGAAGCTGTCAGTCGTGTCGATATCCAACTTCGGTGCCGATGGTCCCGATCGCGATGCAAAGATGAACGACCTCGTGCTGTTCGCGCGCGGCGGATGGACTTATCCGGTCGGAGAAAAGGATCGCGAGCCGCTGACGCCGCCGGGATCGCTCGCGCAATACATTGGCGGATTGCTCGGCGCGATCGCCGCGATGCAGGCGATGCTCGCGCGCGACCTCACACTTGGCCACGGCCAACGTGTCGATGTCGCGCTGCTCGAGGCCGCCGCGCTCACGATGATCTACGAGCCGGTGGGCTTCCAATATAGCGGCGTGGTGCGCGAGCGCGCGGGCAAGCGCTTCGCGGTCGGGCCGTTCATGATCGTCACGCTGAAGTGCCAGGACGGATACGCGGGCGTGCAGTGCGTCACGGATAAGCAATTCGAAAACCTGTGCGAGCTGATGGGCAAGCCGGCGCTGATCAAGGACCCGCGCTTCAAAACGGCCTTGCAGCGCTACGTCAACAACGATGCGTGGCTCGCGATGGTCGAGGAATTTTTTCTTCGGCACGATCGCAAATGGCTCCATCGCGAGGGACAGGCGCGCGCGATTCCAATGGTTTGGATTCCGAACGTCGCCGAGCTCCTCGAATGGGAGCAGTTCACCGCGCGCAAATATTTCGAGACTATCGATGATCCGGTGCTCGGCCGCATCCGCATTCCTGGCGCGCCGCTGCGGATCGGATCGCATCGCCCGGAATCGTCGCGGCCCGCGCCGCGCCTGGGCGAACACAATCGAGACATTCTGTGCGGACGGCTCGGCGTGAGCGACCGCGAATTTCAGGCTCTGCAAGCGGCGGGGACAGTATGAAGACAATCGTCGAAGGAAAACTCCGCGCGATCGATCTCTCGATGGGATGGGCCGGGCCGTTGCTCGGCGAGCTGCTCGCGGAGATGGGCGTCGAGGTTATCAAGATCGAGGACACGCTCCATTTCGACTGGTGGCGCGGCTCGCTCTCGATGGGGCCGCGCGAGATGCAGGTCATCGAGCGCTCGGCGCCGTTCAACACCGCCAATCGCGGCAAAATCGGCGCGACGCTCGACCTCACCAATCCGCGCGCGGTCGAAATCGTGAAGCGGCTGGTCGCGACCGCCGACATCCTTATCGAGAACTACAGCCCCGATGTGATGCCGAAGCTTGGGCTCGGATGGGACGTGCTCGCGCCGCTCAATCCGCGCCTCGTGATGATTTCGATGCCGTCGTTCGGCGCGGACGGTCCCGAGCGCAACGCGCGCGGCTACGGCAACACCATCGAGGCGGTGTCGGGCGTGACCGGATTGGTGGGATATCACGATGGCGGACAACCCTACACTTTGAGCAATGCGCTCGGCGACCCGTCGGCCGGCCTCAACGGGCTTTTCGCGGTGCTGGTCGGACTGCGCGAGCGCGAGGAGACCGGCCGCGGGCAGCATATCGAGCTCGCGCAGGTCGAGACCGTCGTCCCCTATGTCGGTGAGGCGATAGTCGAATACGAGGTGACGGGGCAGGTGCCGAAGCCGCGCGGCAATCGGCATCCGTCGCATGCGCC
>DATGKG010000109.1:0-4768 GCA_035294805.1 Binataceae bacterium (SeqCode)
CGCGGTCAGCACCTGGATCGGAAACGCCGCGCCTTCATCGAAGCTCACCTGGTCGGGAATCGGGATCACCTGCGAGGCGCGCGCGACCATATACTCGGAGTAGGCTTTTGCGCCGATCGCCGCGACGCGCTGTCCGACGCTCAAGCCGTTGACGCCCTCGCCAACTTTTTCGATGACGCCCGCCGCTTCGAGTCCGGGAGTATCGGGAAGCTGCGGCTGCTGCGCGTATTGGCCCTGGCGGAAAAGCGTGTCCGCGAAGTTGATTCCGATCGCGCGATTGCGAATCAGCACGGTGCCTTTGCCGGCTTCGGGAATCGGCGCATCGGTAAGCTTCAGGACCTCGGGGCCGCCGAGTTTGTCGAATTGAATCTGCTTCACGGAAAATCTCCTTCTATTTGGATTCGGCCCTAAGACAGCCCGAATCCTTCGCGGCGCTACTTCAGCGCCGCTTCGACGAAATGCATTCGGTCGTTGCCCCAGAACATAGCATCGCCGACGAAGAAGGTGGGTGCGCCGAATGCGCCGCGCGCGACCGCCTCATCGGTATTGGCGCGCAGCCGCTCCTTGACGTCGTCGCGCTCAACCGAATCGGGGTCCATCCCGAGTTTCTCCACCATCGGCTTCACAACGTTGGGGTCGCCGAGATTCACCCCTTCCGCCCACATCGCGCGAAACATCATCGAATGGTAAGCGGGAAAGCATGCGGCCATTTGCGCTGCAACCGCGCCGCGCATGATGCGAATCGTGTTGATGGGAAAGTACGGATTCATCTTCATCGGCACGCCGTAGTGCGCGGCCCACATCGGAAGATCGGCGCTCATGTACTTGCCTTTCGCGGGGATGGTGATCGGCGAGGCGTTGCCGGTCGCCTTGAACACTCCGCCGAGCAGCATCGGTTTGTAGATGATCTCCGCGCCGGTGCGCTGCTGAAGCGCGGGCAACTGCGTATCGGCAAGGTAGCTGAACGGACTTCCGTAGTCGAAGAAAAATTCCACCTGCTTTGCCATTGCGGGCCCCTCCCGAATCGTAGTTTCAATTTGCAACTGCGAGCCTAGCAATCGCAGTTTCAATTTGCAACTATTAAAGAGGGGAACGACCCGCAGAGACCCGAAGGGGGCGCGCAGCGCTGTGCCGCAGGCCCCCCCGCGTAGCCGCCGAGGCGTAGCGCGAGCGGAGCCCGAGGCGAAATCAAAGTCGAGCAAAGCGGAGTCGAGGGACAATAAAAAAGATGCAATGGCGTTCCGTCAAAGACATGAACTGCTCGGTCGCGCGCGCACTGTCGGTGGTCGGGGAGCGCTGGACGATGCTGATCCTGCGCGAGGCGTTTTTGGGCCGCCGCCGGTTCGATGAATTCCAGAGCGGCACCGGCATCGCGCGCAACATCCTGAGCACGCGGCTGCACGCGTTGGTAGCCGATGGAATCTTCGAGCGCAACGAAGACGCCGGCCCCGACCATCACATCGAGTATCGCCTTACCAAAAAGGGCTTCGAACTATATCCGGTGATGATCGCGCTGCTACGATGGGGCGACACCTGGATGGCAGACGAACAAGGTCCGCCACTGACGCTGACGCATCGCCCGTGCGGACACGCGACTACGCCGACGATGGTGTGCTCGCATTGCGGAGAGCAGATCGATGCGCGCGCGATGCAGGCGCAGGCCGCGCCGCACGCGGGCAAGATGTCGAAGCCGCGTTCTCGCGCGCGCCGCCATCACGAGACGTACTAGCTCCGGCGAATCCGCTCAGGGAAAATATTCGCACATGATCGAGCTGCTGATGTTCGACGCCGATGGCGTGCTGTTCGAATCGTTCGAATCGAATATCGCCTACTACAACGCGATCTTCGCGCAGGTCGGCGAACCGCCACTCGACGCGGATGAGGAAATCAAGAGCATCTCGTTTGCGGCCGCCGACGTGTTCAAGCTGCGCGCGCGAGAGAATGCGGAGATGCTTGCGAGGATCCACGGCGTCGCGCGCACCATCGATCAGCGCCCGTTTTTCGAGTTGCTGAGGCCGCCGTTCGAGCTGCGTACCTTCATGCTGGAGCTCAAGCGGCGCTATCGCCTCGCGCTGGCGACCAATCGATCCGCTACGGTGCCCGCGCTGGTCGAGCATCTGAAGTTGGCCGGCGTCTTCGATGCGATTGCGAGTGCGCTCGACAAAGTCGCGCCCAAGCCGGCGCCCGACATTTTGCGGCTATGTCTCGAGCGTGCGCGAGTGAACCCGGCGAATGCCATCTACATCGGCGATAGCCCCATCGATCGCGAGGCTGCCGACGCTGCGGGCGTCGCGTTCCTTGGCGTGGGCCCGCGCGTCGAGCATCATCATCGCATAGGGTCGCTGCACGACTTGGAAGAGGCGCTGCGGAAGCTTCGGTCGGAAGCTTGCTGAGACTAGCGGCTCGGTGCGGCGGCGGCATCGATGCGCGGCCAGCATACGCCGGCGCCGGCCGGAACATAACTCTGAGTATGGAAATTGCACTCATAGTTTTTCGAGCAATCGGCATCGGTGTGGCAAATTTCCGGGTTCGCGGTACACATTTTGGTACCCGCCACTCTTTGCAGTTCCGGCGCGAGCGGCCGATCTTTCGGCACTTCCAACGCGGAATCCTCGTAGCCCGGTTCGCACGGCAAATCTACCAGATTCACCGGCGGTGAAGGTCGCAGCGACGCACACGATCCGCAAGCTAGCGCGAACGACACAATGACAACGAGAGTTAGCCGTGGCACATGCGTCACTACTCGACGCAATGACAAAGTTCCAATCGTAACGCAACGCTAACCGTTGGCGGCGAGTCTCGCGGTTGCACCTTCGACGACGGTGCCTTTGAAAAAGTCCGGGTTCGCCTTCAGATGCAAACGCGCCGGATAGGTGAACACAAAGTCGCGATAGTCGGCGTCGCTGATGATGCCCTTGTCGGCGAGGTGATGGCTTTCGAGCAGCACCCGCTTGATGTCGGGAACATCCCAATGGCCGATGTCGGAGCTGAAGATCGGCTGGAAGCGCAGCTTGAGGGGATTGGCGCGCGCATCGAGCGCGCGATGTACGCTGGGATCGTCGGCCTCGCATCCGAAAAAGAAATTCTCGAAAATCCGTGCGAAGTCGTGCTCCTCGCGCACTCCGCATCGGGACCATTCGTCGCGATTGGCATCGCGATCGTGCCGCGCGACGCCCTCATCGTAGGCACGTCCGAGCCGCTCGCCCGACGCCGCGATGTACTCGGGGCCGCCATATTCCTTGAGCAGCGCGAACAGCTTTGCGCGATCCAGCCGCGCCGGATCGTAGTTGGCGAGGCCCGCGACGTTGCGCTTCTCCCAATGCTCTTCGAGCGAATGGAGCAGGTCGACGGCCCATCCTGCGCCGCATTCGAGGAATCCGAATGCAAGATTCGGAAAGCGCGCCGGCACGCCGCCGAACACGATCGAGCGGCATAGCTCGCCCTGCTGATACGCATGCCCGCCGATGTGGTTGAACATGTAGTTGGTCGGCGAGCGGCGCCCGAGCGGCAGGAATCGCAGGCCCACGCCGCCGTGCGAGGTCACCGCGAACTTCAGCTCCTCGAACTTGCGCCACAGGGGATCGTAATCGTGAAAACTGTCGAGGCCATAATTGTCGAAGTAGGACGCCGCGGGAAATGCACTCGGATCGAGCGATGGAATCGGGCGCGCGACGCCGGGCGGAATCATTGCGACCTTGAGGCCGTGGGCGTGCGCGAATTCGAGTTCCGCGATCGCTTCATCCGGCGTATGCATCGGGATCGCGGCGGCGGGCGCGATCCGATCGCGAAACGGCCCGCAAATTTCCGCGTTCATCGCGTTGAGCGCGCGCGCGGCGCCGCGGCGCACATCGGCATCATGAATCGTCGGCAGCGCGAGCCCGAGCGTCGGATACATGATCGCGAAGTCGATACCGATTTCCTCGAGGCGCTGATGGAGCAGCTTGGGCGCCATCACGGTGGCGAGATCGTACGCATCGTTGCCGACGCCCCACCATGCGCCGCGCATATCGCCGGTCTCGCGATTTCCGCGCGAGCCGGTCGGATGTTCGCGCAGCTCGCGCTGGTAGCGATCGACGAGGTCCTTGCCACCGGTCTTCTGGAGATAGTGCTGAAACAACGGCGCGGGCTCGATGAGATGTCCGTCGCCATCGATCACCGGATGATCGAGTTTCGCGCGAAGGGATTTGACACGAGCAGCAATTTCGTCCGACATGAACGCAACTCCTTTTGCTCAGCCCACGAGGCTAACTATGCGCCGAAGTTTGGTGCGGTCAAGGAAAGCTCACGCCCGCGGTTCACCCGAAGGGAGAATTGTTACCGAAGAGCACCCGGATGCGTTGCAAATGGCGCTTGATGTATCCGCGTACTTCGCCCGCGACCGGACCGACGATTTTTCCCGTCGCCACGCCGCCCGCTAACTCGCCCATCGCGGTTTCCATCGCATGATAGTCGGGCGGCTCTTCGTCGGATGCGTGTACGCCGCCATCGAGCGTTTCGCGAAATCCCGCCGCCTCGAGCAGCGCCGATTCGCCATGCGGCCGGAGCGCATCGAAGGTTTGTTTCAAATCTTCCGTCTCTGCGGCGGTGTGCGCGGGAAATGATTCGATCCATTTGCACGCTTCCGACAAAATCATCGCCGCAGTCATCGCTTGTGAGATCGCGAAGGGCGATTTCAGTTCGGGCACCATCGTTTCGGTGATCGCGCGCTGCGCGCCCGCGATGATTTCTTTCGGCGTCGGTCGCAGCATGTCGTCCCTCATACCAGCTT
>DATGKG010000110.1:0-4155 GCA_035294805.1 Binataceae bacterium (SeqCode)
CCCGAAGATGAGCTCCTCGGCGGCGCGGCCTCCAAACATCATCGAGAGGCGGGTCATCAAATATTCGCGCGAATAGGTATAGCGATCATCAACCGGAAGCTGCTGGGTCATGCCCAGCGCCATTCCGCGCGGAATAATCGTGACCTTATGCACCGGATCCGCGCCCGGAAGCAGCATGCCGACCAGCGCGTGGCCGGCTTCGTGATAGGCCGTGTTGCGACGCTCCTCCATCGACATGACCATCGAGCGCCGCTCGGCGCCCATCATGACTTTGTCCTTGGCGAGCTCGAAATCGCCCTGCTCGACCTTTTCCTTGTTGCGGCGCGCGGCGAGCAACGCGGCCTCGTTCACGAGATTTTCGAGATCTGCGCCTGAGAAGCCCGGCGTCGCGCGCGCCAGCTTGTCGAGCACGACGTCATCGGAGAGCGGCACCTTGCGAGTGTGAACGCGCAGGATTCCCTCGCGTCCCTTCACGTCGGGACGAGGCACAACGACGCGGCGATCGAAGCGTCCGGGGCGCAGCAGCGCAGGATCGAGGACATCGGGCCGGTTAGTCGCGGCAACGAGAATAACGCCCTCGTTGGCCTCGAAGCCGTCCATTTCGACAAGCAACTGATTGAGGGTTTGCTCGCGCTCGTCGTGGCCGCCGCCGAGGCCCGCGCCTCGATGGCGTCCGACGGCATCGATTTCATCGATGAAGATGATGCATGGCGCGTGCTTCTTGCCTTGTACGAAAAGGTCGCGCACGCGCGAGGCGCCCACGCCGACGAACATCTCGACGAAATCGGACCCGGATATCGAGAAGAAAGGCACGCCCGCTTCGCCCGCGATAGCGCGCGCAAGCAGCGTCTTGCCGGTCCCCGGCGATCCGACGAGCAGCACGCCCTTTGGAATACGTCCGCCCAGACGCGTGAAGCGCTTCGGATCGCGCAGGAACTGGATTATTTCTTCCAGTTCTTCTTTAGCTTCGTCGATCCCGGCGACATCGGCGAAAGTGACCTTATGAGTATTTTCGGTGAGCAGTTTGGCGCGGCTCTTACCGAACGACATCGCCTTGCCGCCGCCGATCTGCATCTGCCGCATGAAGAAAATCCACACCGCCACCAGCAGCAGCATCGGGAACCACTGCACCAGCGCCACCATCCACCACGGGTCGCCCTCGGCAGGCTTGGCTGCGATCTTCACGCCCTTGGCGCGCAGATTTTTGACGATGTCGGGATCGGTCGGCGAGTAGGTTTTGTACTGTTCGCTGCTGGTGGTGACGTAATGGATGGTGTTGCCCTGGATGGTGACCTCGGCAACATCGCCTTTTTCGACTTTATTCAGGAAATCGGAAAAGATTTCCTCGTGCTCGCGGCTCTGCTGTCTGCTGAAGATGTTGAAGATCAGAAGAAACATCAGGCCCAGAACGAGCCAGAGAGCAATACTGCGGGAAAAATTGTTCATCCCATCTAAAGGCTACACGCGGGCTAAATTCTACGCAACGGCGGATTCATTATTCTAATGATGCCGAATGGCGCCTCGAATCGCTCGAACGTGCAACACCTGCTCGGTTGCCTCGGTCACCAATCCGACACGCCCCCGCACGATGCCCGGAACCCACGCGATAGCTCCTTTCAATTCGACGATTGGGAAGCTGGCGCGACGGCTAATCGGCAGCTTGTTGTCAATAAACAAATGTTTGATTTTGCGATGACCTGTGATTCCGAGCGGCGCTACCCGGTCGCCATGGCGAAACGTCCGCACGATCAATTCTCCCGACGCCTCCGCACCATCGAAAAGCGCCTCCATCTTGCTCCCCGGCGTTGCGACCATGTCGTGCGCGACCATCTTCGTCTCGAATACAAACCCGGCCTGCGGGATGTCCACGCTGCCTTCGTTTAATTTAATCATGAACGTGCTTGACGGCTGAGGACTGGCGCTGTCGATTCGGAGCCGTGCGTACTGGCGCGTAATGCGTAGCCCGGGAACATCAAGCGAGCCGTTGGGCGGACCCTGGAGGCATAGCTGGCGAATCGCCTCGATATGCACGCGCTCGATACGCCGCAGATTTCCGGCCATCTGTCGGATGTATTGCCGAATCAGCTGAGCCTGCAGCGCCGGATGAAGTTGCGCGAAGCGCGAAATGTCGAGGCCGTCTTCTGACGCGAGAGCGGCAAGCTCGCGGCGCGCCGCCTCGCCGACGAAGTCGTCGAGCGCGCGCATCTCCGACGCAAGCTGGACCAGTCTTCTGCGAAGCCCGGGCGCGTAGTTGCGCTCGAGCATCGGCATCAGCTCTGTGCGCACGCGGCTGCGCAACAGAGCGGCCGACTGATTTGAGCTGTCGTTCACGAAACCCTCGCCGATACTCTTCAGATACGCATTCACCTCGTCGCGGGTTACATCGAGCATCGGACGAATGATGCGCCCGGGAGCGCGCACCGACATCGCGGCGAGGCCGGCCGCACCGGCGCCACGCAGCATTCGCATCAGCACCGTCTCCGCCTGATCATCGGCATGATGCGCAATCGCGATGTAGTCCGCGCCGATGCGATCGGCGGCAGCATTGAGGAAAGAATGACGCGCCTCGCGCGCGCGCTCCTCTAGATTCGGCATGTCAGCGGAAAGTCCCTTCGCTCGCTCGATGATGATATCGACGTCGCATCGCGCGCAGAGCTCGCGGACGAAGGCCTCATCGCGATCGGCCTCCGCGCCGCGGATCGCATGATTGAGATGTGCCGCGGTGATTCGATAGCCGAAACGTCCTCGCAGCGAGCGTAGGGCATGTAACATCGCGACCGAATCCGGCCCGCCCGACAGGGCGACAAGGATCATCGCATCGCGCGGAATGCCGAGCCGCATGAGACTGTCGGAAACGACGCGAAGCAATCGGTTATCAGACCTGTCGCTCATTAATCTCCATTCTGGTTCCCCTTCCACTTCAGGGGAAGGGGTTAGGGGTTAGGTCTCAGCAAAGCCGCACGCCCGATAACAATCTGGGCGCAGAGTTGGTGCCGCGATAGATCGAATGGTATGCGATACGCGACTTCGCGGTTGACTCGCGCAATGGTCATCGCAGTTGTCATTTTCGCATTCCGTGCCAACGCGCTGACGCAAACATCATTAAACGCACAGCCAGGCCTGTGGGAAATTAAAACGACTGGTGGCGGCCTTCGTGTTCCCGTGAAGCGATGCGTGACAGCCCATGATATCGCCGATCCCGCACGGCTGGCGAAGGCCTTCGGTCATCCGTTCAATCCGATGGTCAGTCGCATGCCGGACCCCGGCTACCACACACTCGCCGAACAACTGAAGCAGACGTGCAAGTTCAGCGACGTCACCCAGACCGTCGATTCGTTCAAATACAAGTACGAATGCAACAGCGACTTCCGCTCATCGGAGGACGGCGCACTTAAGTTCGATACACCCACCCACTATTCTGCCCAATTCGATTTCCAGGGTGATGACGAAGCAAACGTGCAGGCAGCGATTCGGACGATCAGCACCGAAGGAACACGAATCGAGGATTGTTCTGTTAGTACCGTCGCCGGCTCAAGCAATCCGATGAGTGGCGGCGCAACACCGTGACCGATTCAGCGCGAACTCATCTGATCGAGGAGATGAAGAATCACGCCGATGCCGGGGAGGTTCACGCCCAAATCTTCGCCGAGTGAGCGGATGGTCCGGATTCTTCGCAACGTCGATTGCGTGTAGACCGGCTCGCAATGGCCTTCGACCTCCATCATTGCCGAATGTGTGATCAGCTCCTCGAATTCCCACACGCGCAGTTGATCATCTGTAATGCCGGCCAGCGCGCGCAGTGCATCGCGGGTCAGATAAGCCGCTTTGTTGGCGCGAGGCGTGCCCGCGTTGGAGCGACGCTTAGGTGTCCGCGATCGTGAAGCCATCGGAGGCGAATTAACTCCGCATCAAGTCGGCGCGAGGATCGGGGACGTGACGCGTTTTGCGCTTCTCGGCAAGCTGCGTCATCAGCGCGCGCTCTTCCTCGGTGAGGCCGGTGGGAGCGAGTACCTTAAGTTCATACATAAGGTCGCCGGCCGCTTCCGCGCCGCGTCCAGGAATTCCCCGGCCCTTGAGCCGCAGCGTCTTTCCGGTTTGGCTATCAGGCGGAATGCTGAGCGATATCTTTCCGCCGCCCACCAGCGGCACTGTCAC
>DATGKG010000111.1:0-13297 GCA_035294805.1 Binataceae bacterium (SeqCode)
ATCGACGACCTCCAGGCGCACATTTTCGTCATCGCTGCCCAAGCGAATCTCGATCGGGTTCTGGTTGCCGTATTGTATGGCGTTGGAGAGCAAATTGGATGCGACCTGGGCAAAGCGAACGCGATCGGATCGCATGACGAGCGAGGCGGGAGCCGACACTGAAATCTGCACCGGCTCGGCTTGCTCCTTCATCCGCTCGACGACGTCATTCAGGATCGCGGCGGCATCGAATTCCTCGTTCTGAAGGTTGAACCGTCCTGACGATATTCTGCTCACGTCGAGCATGTCATCGACCAGTTTCGAGAGGCGAGTGACCTGGTTCGAGGCGCGATTGATACGCGCGATCACCTGGTCGGCGGGCAAGGGATTGCTGCCGCTTTGGGCGCGCATAAGTCCAGCTAAGGTAAGATGAAGAGCGTTTAGCGGATTGCGAAGTTCGTGCGCGACGGTAGAAAAGAACTCATCGCGCAACTTCACTTCGGTTTCCAATGCCCCCTGGCTCGGCTTCTTTTCCATCGATTCTGATCAGGTGCGGTCGATGTTCTCGTGGACGATTCGAAACATCATGCAATTCAGTATAGCGCCAAATTTCAATCGACGAATCGGCCGAAAATTACTACTCTTGCGCCTTTCTTTCGCTGCCCATCAGTGACCGCACGAGAAACGATTCTCGCTTGAAAAACCCCATCGTATGATATGAATCCTCCAGCTTCAGATGCGAATAATCGAGGTAATGGCAGAGCTCGTGAAGCAGCGTGCGAAGGAAGGTTCGCGGCTTTACCACCTCGTGGCGCTGCGCGGTGCGCATCCAGAGTAAAATCTCTGGCGGACTGCTTAGCCGAAACAGTCCGTGTAGTTCTCCCCGGGTGTTGTGAGGCCGCACCCCGCGCACCTCAACCCGGATGCGAGGCACGCGAAATGCGTGGCATAGCTCACCCATCAGCGCGAAAGCGCAGTCCTGCACCGCGCGAAGGGTTCCAGCCTGCAATGCCATCTGCAATTCGGCCAGACGCGATTTAGCGGCGGCATCGGGCGCGAACCCCTCGAACTTCGCGATCGAATCGCTTCGCAGGTAGCAGCGCTGCGCGCGCAGCGGCAATTTGTAGAAAAACGCCGGCAGCGGACGCTTCGACGCGTCGGGCGAACCGGGAGCTTTTGCAAAAGTATCGATAGAAAAGAGCCTCGATGCCCATCTTCATTAGCACGAGAAGCCGCTTTTCCGACAGATAGGGTACCTTCGGGTGTCCAATCCGCGTCGCGGCGATGAACTTCCGCAGTCCGAATACGTCCTATCGATGAGGAAGTCGGTTCGTATCGCGATTCCGCACTTTCTCAAAAACCCAATCGTCAGGAGGTCTTCTATGCCAAATCCGAATGACAAATGTCCGTGCGGGTCCGGAAAAGCCTACAAGGACTGCTGCGGTAAGCAGCAGAACAAATAGGACTTCCGGCCGCGGAGCGCCTCGATGAAGGCGCTGTCTCTGCGTAGGCAGAGCGCTTCCGCGCCGCGATTCACGAAGCGCGGATGCGATGAGTTCGGCGGGCCTCGGTCCGCCGAACTTTTTTATTAAAAAAATGAATCGATTCATTTATTGCACGAATGCTCCGCTCTCTGATACAAAAGATGAATGGATTCATCTTTGATCGCACCCGCCCCGGGACGCCGCGAGCTGCAGAAGCATGAGCGCGAACGCCGCATCCTTATCGCCGCGCGCCGCCTCTTCGATCGCAAGGGCTATGCGAAAACTTCGATGGAAGAAGTCGCTGCTCGCGCCGGTCTCGCCGTCGGCACCCTCTACAATTACTTCCACTCCAAGGATGATTTGCTCCTGGCCATCATGCGGCGCGAGGCCGATCGCCTGCTGCGCATCGGCGAACGCATCCTTGCCGATCCGCCCAAGGATCCGATTCTGGCTCTCGCCGCGATGGCGGATCTGTTCGTCGAAAGCATCAGTGCCGAAGAGCGGATGCTATGGCGCGAGCTGTTCGCGGCCGCGATCACTTCGCCGCATGATCTCGGGGCGCGGCTCCTCGAACTCGACACGAGCCTCGTCGCGCAGCTTGCGGCGTTAATCCAGGAGCTCAAGGATCGCCGCGTGCTCACAAATGACGTCGATGCGACGCAGGCGGCGATGACGATTTACGGCATCTGCATTTCATGGGGCCTCGCGTTCGTGACTAACGAGGAAATTACTGTCGTGTCGATGCGCAGTGGCATCATCGGCGCGATTCGAATGATCGTCCGCGGGCTGCTTCCCCGCGCGCATCAGTAAGGAGACCTACGATGATTCCCAACAGCTGGTATCCGATTTTCGAGAGTTCACAGCTCAAGACCGATCGTCCGGTGGGAGTGAAGCGGCTCGGCTCGAACATTGTGCTGTGGCGCGCGCGCGATGGCCGTGTCGTCGCAACGCCCGATCGATGCCCGCATCGCTCGGCGCAGCTGAGCCGGGGAAGAATCCACGACGGATGCCTCGAGTGCCCGTACCACGGCCTCCTGTTCGATAGCGCCGGGAAGTGCGTGCGAATCCCCGCCAATGGCGAAAATGCGCCGGTGCCCGGTGGCTTCGATCTTCCACTCGCGACGGTACGCGAGAGGCACGATCTCGTATGGCAGTGGAATGGTGCGGGAACTCCGTCGTCGGAAGTCCCATGGCTCAGCGAAATGCCGGAAGAGACCGGCGCGGTCCGTTCATATTCCTATGAAGTCGCGGTCCCGTATCTTCGTGTGATGGAAAACCTGCTCGACTTTCATCACTTCTATTTCGTGCATCGCCGCGCGCTCATCGGCGCAGGTCCGCGCCTGGAGAACTACGATGCTCACATCGAAGGCGACACCGTCGTGATGTCGGGACAGCTAGCGCACGAACGTAAAGGATGGATGCGGCCTACGCTTCCGTTCCGCGCGGTGTGTAAGTTGCCGGCGCTCGCCCACATCGAAATTTTTGGCGCGAGCATCAATTATTTGCTGACGCCGATCGACGATACTCACACCTGGATCTGGGGACGCTATCAAGGCAAGTCTTCCGGATTTCTCGGAGGCTTGGTGACATCGCTCTCGGCGCGCTTCGATCGCGCGCTGTTTGAATTTCAGGATAAGGCGGTGCTCAAGTCGCAGGTCGATCCGGCCGGCGACTTCTCATCCTTCCGCTTGTACGAAGCGGACCGTGCCATAGCGCTCTTTTTTGGTATGCGTAAACGCGCGCTGCTGGACGCTTCGAATGAGCATCCGGTGTCGGCCGCCGCGGGTCGTTGATCGCTACTCAATCCCGTAGCGTTTGCGCTTGCGCCAGAGCGTAGTCGCGTTGATGCCAAGCGTCGCCGCCGCTTCGTCCAGGGTCGTGCTCTCGGCCAACACCCGTGCGATGTGCTCGCGCTCCATTTCCTCGAGGCTGGCCGAATGAGGAATTCCTGCCAGCACATCCGTGCTCTCGCGAAAGAGCGAATCCGGCAGATCATCCGGCTGGATGACGTCGCCGCGCGTCAGTACCGCCGCGCGCTCCAGCGAATTGCGCAATTCGCGCACGTTCCCGGGCCATCGGTACTTGCCGATCGCGGCCGCGGCGCCGGGCGAGAGCGTCATCGTCGCGCGCCGATTGCGAGTGCTCGCGGATTTCAGCATCCACTCCGCCAGCGGCAGAATATCTTCGCGTCTTTCGCGCAACGAAGGCACCCGCAGCGTGATGACATTGAGGCGATAGAAAAGATCATCGCGGAAATGATGCGCTGCGACCTCCGCTTCCAGGTCGCGATTGGACGCCGCGATGATCCGCGCATCGACGCGAATCACGCGGTCGCCGCCGACCCGTTCGAAACTTTGCTCCTGCACGAAGCGCAGAAATTTGGTCTGAAGTTGTCCCGATAAATCCGCAATCTCGTCGAGGAAAACCGTGCCGCCATCTGCGGCCTCGAGCCTGCCGGGCTTGTCTTTGATTGCGCCGGTGAATGCGCCGCGAACGTGGCCGAACAGCTCACTCTCGAGGAGCTCCTCGGACAGCGTGGTGCAATTGACGACCACGAACACGCGCTCGTGGCGCGCGCTCCAGCGATGAATCTGCCGCGCGAGGACATTCTTGCCGGTCCCGCTCTCGCCGGTCAGCAGAATCGTCGCGTCGCTTGCGGCGGCCTGATGCGCCGTTTCGAGCAACCGCAGCATCGCGGCGCTACGCGACTCCAGCAGCGGCAGGTCCTCCATCGCTTCGCGCAGCGCCCGATTTTCCGCCTGCAAGCCCTGCAACTGGATCGCGCGCTCGACGATGAGCTGGATCTCCTCCAACGAGAAAGGCTTGGTGATGTAGTCGTAGGCGCCGGCTTTCATCGCGGCGACCGCGCTTTCGACTGTCGCGTACGCGGTCATCAAGATTACGAGGATGTCCGGGTGAATTCGGCGCGCTTCCTTGAGCAGCTCCAGCCCATTCATCTCGGCCATCCGGAAATCCGTCAGCACCAGGTCGAAGCGCGACTCCGCCAGCATCGCACGCGCCTGCGCGCCGTTCTCGGCCTCGCTCACCTGATGTCCCAGCGATCCAAAAAATCGCGTCAGGCTCAGCCGGATGTTCTTTTCGTCGTCGACGATAAGCAGTCTGACCATCAGGATTGTTCACCAATCGGAAGTTGCACGATGAAGCGGCTGCCGTGGCCATTGTCGCTTTCGACGAAGATGCGTCCGCCGTGCGCCTCGACGATATCCTTGACGATCGCGAGTCCGAGTCCCGCCGAACCGGAGGAGTAGCCATTGGCGCCGTATTGCGCGAAGCGTTCAAAGACGTGGTCGCGAATGTCGGGTGGAATGCCTGGCCCGGAGTCAGTCACCTCCAGATTGGCGAAATGTTCTCCCGAGGGGCGGGCCGCGATGGCGATAGTTCCACCCTCCGGGGTGTAGCGCAGAGCGTTGCCGATCAGATTGGAGATCACCCACGAAAGCTTTACCGGGTCGCCCTCCATCTGGGGCAGCTTTTCGATGTGCATCTCGATCCGAATCCTTTTCTCCTGCGCTTGCAGGTCGAACCGCTGCGTGACGTCCGCGACGATCTGTGCGAGATCGAGCGCGATGCGCTGCACCGCGATGAGCGGAATCTGGCCGCGCGCGAGGTTCAGAAGATTGTCGGAGAGCTGCTTCATGCGCGAGGTCTCTTCCAGCACCGCGCGCAGAATTTCGCGCTGCTTGGGCGTCAGCGACTCTTCCTCGCGCCGCAGAAGTTCCGCCAGTAGCGCGAGCGAGGTCAGCGGCGTGCGCAGCTCGTGCGATAGCGTCGCCACGAGATTGGTCCGCGCGCGATCCTGATCGCGCAGGTAAGTCACATCCTGCAGGATCAGCAGCGTGCCGAGCGCGCGCCCCTCCTGGCGCAACGGCACCGGCTTCAGCACGTACGAATGATCGCGTCCGCGGATGTGCAGTTGCACCTCGACCCGCTGCAGCTCCGTCTCGCTCTTGTTGAGATTACGAATCGAATCGCGCACCCGGATGTAGTGCGGATGATTGCTGCTCAAATCATCGAAGCGGCTGCCGAGCGCTTCGACCGGTTCGATTCCCATGATCAGTGCGGCGACCTCGTTGATATGGGCGACGATTCCGTCCGAATCGATCAAGACCACGCCATCTTCGAGGCTTTCGATAATTGCTTCGGTCTTGCTCTTCTCGTAGACGATTCGCTCGACGTTCATGCGATCGTAATTTTCGAGGCGCTCGGCCATCTGGTTGAATTCGCGCGCGACCTCATCGAGCTCCGCGAGCGTTTGCGGGCCAAGGCGCACGTGGCTCTTGCGCTGGCTAACGCCGCGCAGCCGCTCCGCCAGTTCGGTGAGCGGACGCGAGAGCGTCCAACCCATCCAAATCGAAAGCGTCGCGGCGGCCAGCAGCAGGATCGCAAAGCCTGCACCGAATTCGTAAGTAAGATGCGTGCCGAGCTGGGTCGCGCGGCTGTCGGCGCGGAACATCGCCGCCTTGTTGAGCGCGATCAGATCGTCGATGCGCGCGTGAAGCTCTTCGAACTCCCGATCGTGCCGGGCACCCGGCGGATCGTGTGCGATCTCATCGAACAGCTTGTGCGCGCGTGTTTCGATATCGTTGGCGAGCCGTGGCTCGCCTATCTCCGTGATGTCGTGCTGCTCGATATCCATCCAGTGCATGAAGTCGTCGCGCGCCGCCGGTAGCGCCTCCCGCGCCTTGCCGTCGCGCTCCGCGAGTTCGAGGTTGCGCAGCGCGGCGTGCTGATGCTGTCCGACCTCGATGCTGATGTAGTTGCGATAAAGCGTCTCGCGAATCGCGCCGCCGAGACTACTCAGGTGCGGAAGCGCATACGCGCCGAACGCAATCACCAGCGCCAGCATCAGCAGCGTGCTGTTGCGGATACGGCTGCGCAGCGAGGTAGTCACTCTTTGCCGTCCTCCAGCGCGGCGTCGCCGACCACTTCGATATCGAGGTCCTTGGCTTCGGCGAGAAGACGTTCGGTCACGTCCCTGCGCAGCAGGCGCCGCCACAACGGCTGATGAGTGCGACCGATGATGATCTTTTCCACCCCGTTCTCACCTGCGAAATCGAGCATCGCCTTGACCGGATCAGGCGCCTTGAGCCACACCGTTTCAGCCCCCAGCTCGCCCGCGAGATTAATATTGTCGAGCAGCGCGACGAAGCTGCGGGTGTCGATCTTTCGCACCGATTCTGCAGGCGTCTCGACGTGCACCGCATACCACTCGGCATTGAGCTGGCCCGCGATGCGCGCGGCCTTGTGCAGCAGCCGCTTGCCGTCCTCGGGATTGGACGAGAGCCCGACCATCACGCGCTCGAAGACCTGGCGGCGGCGTCCGCCTTCGCGCCGCAATGCTTCCTGCTCCTCGCGCTGGCGATTGATGCCGCGCGCGACTTCGCGCAGCGTAAGTTCGCGCAGCGAGGTCAGGTTGCTCGGCTTGAAGAAATTTTTCAGCGCCTGCTCGACTTGCGCCGCGGGGTAGATTTTTCCTTCTCTCAGGCGTTCGCGAAGCTGTTCGACCGTCACGTCGATGTTGACGATCTGATCGGCTTTCGCGATGAAGGAATCGGGCACCACCTCGCGCACTTCGATACCGGTGATGCGCCGCATCAGTGGATTGAGCGTCTCGATGTGCTGGATGTTGATCGCGGTGATAACGCTGATGCCGGCCGCGATGATTTCCTCGATATCCTGAAAGCGTTTCTCGTGCCTGGAGCCGGGAACGTTGGTATGCGCGAGTTCATCGATAATCGCGACCTCGGGCTTGCGCGCGATGATCGCATCGACGTCCATCTCGTGAAGCGTGGTCCCGCGATATTCGAAGGAGCGGCGCGGGATGATCTCGAGGTCGCCGATTTTCTCGGCGGTGTCGACGCGGCCGTGGGTTTCGACCAGGCCGACCACCACGTCGACTCCTTTCGCGCGCAGTTGATGCGCCTCTTCCAGCATCTTGTAGGTTTTCCCTACACCGGCGGCGGCGCCGATGTAGATCTTCAGCCGCCCTTTGAGCGGCTGGGCGACCAGATCGAGAAACGACTCGGGCTCAGGGCGAAGATCATCCTTCATCGGATGCGTTGCCACGCCCAATCATACTATTTTTCGGCCCGCGTTTGCGCTGCCTTCGGCGGCGACAGTTTGTCCAGCGCGAGGTTGAGTGCGAGCACGTTGACCCCGGGCTCGCCGAGCACGCCCAGTTGGCGATCGCGGGTGTTTTGCCGAACCAGCAAGCGCACGTCGTCCTCGCCGATACCACGCGCCTTCGCCACGCGCGCCACCTGGATATCCGCCGCGGCCGGACTGATCTCGGGATCGAGTCCGCTAGCGGAAGCGGTGATGAGATCGATCGGCACCTGATGCGTTTCGACTCCAGGATTGGCTTCCATCGTATCCTTGAGGCGCTGCTGCACCGTGGAAATCAGCGTCTTGTTGGTCGGGCCAAGATTCGAGCCGCTCGAGTTCGATGCATCGTAGCCCTTGTCGCCGGCGGCGGATGGACGGCCATGAAAATATCCCGGCAAAGTAAAAGACTGACCTATGAGCTCGGAGCCGACGATCTTGCCGTCGCGCTCGATGAGACTGCCCTGCGCCTGATGCCGGAAAATAATGTTCGCCAATCCCGTCATCGCGAGCGGATAGATCAATCCGGTCAGGATCGTCAGCACTATGGTCATTTTGATCGCTGTCATTAGTGCACGCATGCGATGCTCCTACGCGAGGCGAAGCGCTTCGACGATGAGGTCGATCGCCTTGATGCCGATAAACGGAATGATCACGCCGCCGACGCCATAAATAAGTAAATTGCGCGTGAGGATCGCCGCCGCGCCCAGCGGACGATACGCCACGCCCCGCAAGGCGAGCGGAATCAGCGCGATGATAATCAGCGCATTGAAGATGACCGCCGACAGAATCGCGCTTTGCGGCGTCGCCAGATGCATGATGTTGAGCGCCTGCAACTGCGGATAGCCGAGCACGAACATCGCGGGGATGATCGCGAAATACTTCGCGACGTCATTGGCGATCGAAAAGGTAGTAAGCGCACCGCGCGTGATGAGCAACTGCTTGCCGATCTCGACGACCTCCATAATTTTGGTCGGATTCGAATCGAGGTCGACCATATTGCCGGCCTCGCGCGCGGCCTGCGTGCCCGCGTTCATCGCGATGCCCACGTCGGCCTGCGCGAGCGCGGGCGCGTCGTTGGTGCCGTCGCCGATCATCGCGACCAGCTTGCCCTGCGCCTGCTCCTCGCGAATGATGCGCAGTTTGCTTTCGGGGGTCGCCTCGGCCACAAAATCGCCGACGCCGGATTCCTGCGCGATCGCCGCGGCGGTAAGCGGATTGTCGCCGGTGATCATCACGGTGCGCAGGCCCATCGCATGGAGACGCGCGAAGCGCTCGCGGATGCCTTGCTTGATGATGTCCTTCAGGTAGATGACGCCCATGACCTTGCCGGTATCGGCAACCACTAGCGGCGTTCCGCCGGCGCGCGAGATCTTCTGCACGATGGCATCCAGATCCGGTGGAATGTGACCGCCGTTTTCCCTCACGAATTTGATGATCGCGTCGCCGGCGCCCTTGCGGACCTTGCGGCCATCGAGGTCGACGCCGCTCATGCGAGTCATCGCGGAGAATGTGATGAATTGCGCATTGGTGTCCGCGAGCTCCCGGCCGCGCAGATTGAAGTCGCGCTTCGCCAACACCACGATCGAACGACCTTCGGGAGTTTCGTCCGCTAAGGATGCGAGCTGCGCGGCATCGGCGAGATCCGCGACGCTAACTCCGCCAACTGGAATGAACTCGGTCGCCATCCGATCGCCAAGGGTGATGGTGCCGGTCTTGTCGAGCAGCAGCGTATCGACGTCGCCCGCGGCTTCGACAGCGCGGCCCGACATCGCAAGGACATTATGTTGCACGAGGCGATCCATTCCGGCGATGCCGATCGCCGAGAGCAATCCGCCGATGGTGGTGGGAATGAGGCATACGAGCAGCGCGACGAGCACCGGCAGCGACAGCGCCGTGCCGCCATACTGCGCGAAGGGATAGAGGCTGACGCAGACCAACATAAAGATGATGGTGAGGCCGGCAAGCAGGATGCTGAGCGCGATTTCGTTGGGCGTTTTTTGACGCTGCGCGCCTTCGACCAGCGCGATCATGCGATCGAGGAAGGTCTCGCCCGGGTTGGCGGTAATCTTCACCTTGATCCAATCCGAGATGACGGTGGTGCCGCCGGTGACTGCGCTGCGATCGCCGCCGCTCTCGCGGATGACCGGTGCCGATTCTCCCGTGATCGCGGCTTCGTTGACCGCCGCGACGCCTTCAATAACTTCGCCGTCGCCTGCGATCACTTCGCCGGCGCGCACGAGGACTACATCGCCACGGCGCAGATTGGTCGCGGGAACCATTTCCTCTTTGCCGTCTTTGAGTAGCCGTGCGAGAGTTTCGGTGCGCGTCTTGCGAAGGTTGTCGGCCTGCGCCTTGCCGCGTCCTTCGGCCATCGCCTCGGCGAAGTTCGCGAATCCTACGGTAAACCACAGCCAGATGGCGATTTGGAATTCAAAGCCGACGAACTTCGTATTGCCGCTGAAGAGGTTCTGGATCAGGATGATCGTCACCGCCAGCGCGGTCACTTCAACTACGAACATGACGGGATTCCTGACCTGCACGCGCGGGTCGAATTTCCACATCGAATCGATCAGTGCGCGGCTGACGATGTCCTTGTCCCAGAGACTTAGTGCTTTCCGTTGTTCGGGCATGAAGGTGTGCCTCTTGGCTTTAGTAAAGAATGTGACGCGTCATCGAGAGATGCTCGACGATCGGCCCTAGCGCGTCAGCGGGAAAGAAGGTCAGAGCCGCGACGATGATGATCACACCTACCAGAAGGATGACGAAGATCGGTCCATGGGTCGGGAAGGTGCCGGCGCTGGTGGGCACCGACTTTTTGGCCGCGAGCGAGCCTGCCAGCGCAAGGATAGGAACCTTCATCATGAAGCGACCGAACAGCATCACGAACGCCAGGGTGAAATTGTAGAAGGGCGCGTTGGCATTGAGTCCGCCAAAGGCCGAACCGTTGTTAGCGCTCGCCTCGGTGAAGGCATACAGAACCTGCGAGAAACCATGCGGGCCCGGATTGGAGATCCCCGCCAAGCCGGCCTTGGTAACCATCGCGACACCGGCCGGCAGCAGAATCACCGCCGGAAAAATCAGGATGAACAGCATCGCGAGTTTCATCTCGCGCGATTCGATTTTCTTGCCGAGGTACTCAGGCGTGCGGCCGACCATCAGCCCTGCGATAAAGACCGACAGCACGGCCATTACCAGCATGCCATAGAGTCCCGAGCCGACGCCGCCGAAGATGATCTCGCCGATTTGCATGTTGACCAGCGGAACCAGGCCGCCTAGCGGCGTGTAGCTATCGTGCATCGAGTTGACCGCGCCGCATGAAGTGTCAGTGGTGACGGTCGCCCATAGCGCGGAGTTCACGATGCCGTAGCGAACTTCCTTGCCTTCCATGTTGCCGCCGGACTGGGTCGCCGAATGATGCTGGTTCAGTCCCATAGCGGCGAATTGTGAGTTGCCGCGTTGCTCTGCCCAGATCGCGGGCGTAACACCCATGAAAAAGAGAAGTCCCATGGTGGCGAACAGCGCCCAGCCTTGACGGCGATCACCCGCCATCTTGCCGAAGGTGTGAGTTAGCGCCGCGCCGATCGCGAATATCGCAACTAATTCGATTAGGTTGGTCAGTGGCGTCGGATTTTCATAAGGATGGGCAGAGTTGGCATTGAAGAAGCCGCCGCCGTTAGTACCTAGCTCTTTGATTATCTCCTGCGATGCGACAGGTCCCTGCGCGATGACCTGCTCCGCGCCTTCCAGCGTCTTCGCATGAGCATAGGGACTGAGGTTCTCCGGTACGCCCTGCCATACCAGCACCAGCGCGAACACGATGCTTACCGGAAGCAGAACCCATAGCGTCGCGCGAGTCAGGTCGAACCAAAAGTTGCCGATGGTCTTGGAGGTCTTGCGCACGAAGCCGCGAATCACTGCTATAGCTACCGCTATGCCGGCCGCGGCGGAGACAAAGTTGTGGAAAGCCAGACCCGTCATCTGGGTCAGGTAACTCATCGTCGATTCGCCGCCGTAGGCCTGCCAGTTGGTATTAGTGGTAAAACTCGCCGCGGTGTTGAATGCGAGATCGGGCGGGACCGTACCCATCGCTTGAGGATTGAAGGGCAGGATTTGCTGCAAGCGCTCCAGCGCATAGAGCAAGAGCATGCCTGCCATGCTGAAAAGCAGCATCGCGATCGCATAGTCGTACCAGGTCATCTCAGTCGCGGGATGGATTCCGCATACGCGATAGATCAAGCGCTCGAGCGGGCGAAGAACTGGATCGAGGAACGTGCGTTCATCATTGAACACGCGCGCCATGTACAGACCTAGCGGCACACTTAAGAGCGTGACGATGATAAAGAACAGTCCAACCTGGACGATCGCATTAGTCATTTAGAAATATTCCTGGAAAGCCGAGATCAGAATTTTTCCGGTCGCAGCAGCGCGTAAACCAGATAGGCAGTCAGTGCGGTCGCCATCACGGCGCCCATGATCAGTTCCCACGTACTCATAACTTTTCGCATCCTTCGACGTAGGCCAGCGCCACCAGGAAGAAGACGACGGTGGCCGCTATAGAAATGAGGTCCAGCATTTTATTCCTCATACCGCGCGCGCATCGCGCGCGCTCCTTGGCGGTCGGTAGTCGCGTCGCATCGGAATCACGTTTTCGGGCAATTCTTCCCGGGCGATTTCATGCTGATAGCCCGGGCAAGGCCCCTCGAAGGTCGCGATCCGACGCAACTCTTCCTCCCGTGTCAGCTCTCCCGCCTTGTCGGCAGCGCATCGAAGCGAGCCGCGACGCTCATCGTTGATGACAAAAGACCATTTGCATCGGAGGCATCGATACATATAGCGCTGAGGCTTAAACCATCCGGGCCGCCGCCCCATTACCCATATCGCGAAGTTATGTTTTAGAGGAAGCTTGGCTCGGATTTTCATCGCAATACTCCTGTCGACCTGGAGTCGAAGAGAGCATCGCGCGTGCCAGAAAAAGATCTGCTGTTACTTGGGACATTTCAGGTTGAAACGGGGTGAGGTTTCATTATGCAGCCAGCCCAGTCCTGCATTATGCAATAAAAAGCAGTTTCATTTAGTTGCCAAAAGCAGCGGCGAAGGCGCAGCAGGAGTCTTGATTGCCTTCACGTTTTTGAAGCCTGCCTCCTTTAACCACGCGCGATACTCCTTCATGGTGAAGACGTCACCATCAAGTGTATGCAGCATCATGTTGAGGCCGAAGAGCATTGGCAGCGGCGGTCCCGTGCGGTCTTCGTTGGGAATGAATTCGGCGATGAGCAGCATGCCGCGATCGCGCAAAGCTTTCGCGCATCGCTGGATGAGACGGCGCCCCAATTCTCGTCCTTCGCCATGGATGATATGGCCGAGCAGGACGAGGTCGTAGCGCTGCGCGCCGAATTCGACTTCGCGCAAATCCCCCTCAACATAGTCGTATTGCTCGGCGACGCCGAAGCGGGCGGTATATTCGCGCGTAACCTGCGTGACCTGCGGCATATCGACCACGGTCACCTTGGCCGCACGATTGGCCTGCGCAAAGGGAATCGACCATGCTCCAGCGCCGGCTCCTATATCAAGGATGTTTTTGATGCGCGCGCGAGCGGCGCGCGGCACGCGAGCGAGGGCCTCTCTGGCGGGGACGAAGCCGGCGGGGAAAATGCACTTGACCAGTATCGTGAAGAAATCCGCGGCCGATTGGCCCTCGGGCCGGGCAA
>DATGKG010000112.1:0-4961 GCA_035294805.1 Binataceae bacterium (SeqCode)
CCATATCATGTCGATGCACTGATGCGGGTGCCGATGATTTGGCGTCCGGCGCCATCGGCGAAAATCCCGTCAGCCGAGATTTCCGAGCCGGTCGGGCATCTCGACCTCGCGCCGACATTTTGTGAAATCGCCGGAGTACCGATTCCCGATTGGATACAGGGAGCGCCGCTGCCGATCGCGTCTGGCTCCGGGCGCGAGCGCGTCATCACTGAATGGGACAGCCAGTTCGCGCAGGTCGGCATGCATCTGCGGAGCATCTATCGCGACGGATGGGTTTGCACGATGTATGAAAAGACTACTCGCGATTTCGGCTTCGACATGACGACGCTGCTGCGCGCAACCTCGAATGCGGCGAATCTTCCGGACATTCGCTATGAAGGCACGGAGGGCGAGCTGTACAACCTCGCCGAGGATCCGCTGCAATGGCGCAACCTTTGGGACGACGCGGGATACGCTAAGATCAAATCCGATTTGCTGGCCGACTTACGGGACCATCTTCCTCCCGCCCGCACGCCGCGGCTGAAAGTCGAGTCGCCGGTGTGAGATGCGAAAGCGCAAAAACAAACCCACTGCGAGGATCGCGAGCAGTGGTCCCGAGGCCCTGCGAGGGACCTCGATTGGCGGGATCCCGCATCGCTGAAAATGCCAAAACGAACCCACTTAATCGAGCATCTCTAAGACTATTCGCTAAATCTTCGCCTCATCAAACGACCTTGCGAAAGGCCATTGCGGGCGAGATGCGCAGCGCCTCGATGATCGGGACCAGGCCGCTCACGAGGCTGACCGCGAACGCGACGAAGGTTGCATTGAGCATCTGCTCGGGCGTGACCCATAGCGCGCCGTTGCCGCCGAGCGCCGCGCCGAGCGTCATCCCGTTGTGAAAGATCCATAGCGCGATGCTTGAGCCGAGCAATCCGCCCACCCCACCGATGATGCCGCATTCGCCAAAAAGCAGGATCGACACCGCGCCGCGCCCGAACCCCAACGAGCGCATGACGGCGACCTCGCTGATACGCTCGCGCACCATCATCGCGGTCGAGTTGGCCGCGATCAGCAATACCGTCAGCACCACCACCACGCAGAGCGCGAAGACGATCGCGCGGATATTGCCGAGCGCCGACAGTCCGGACGAAATCGCATCGCTCTCGGTCATCGTGCGCGTCTCGTAATCGGAGTTGGCGAAGTGCTCGTCGATATTTTTCGCCAGCGGCTCGAGGTCGGCGGCGCTGTTGGCGCGCACGATAATGTTCCACGCGATGTCTTCGTCGGGCATCCCGTTGGCCTTGCGCGTTTCCATCAGGTAGTCGCGGCGAAAGGTAAACGTGTTCGGGTAGTGCTTGTTCTCGATCGTCCCGATGATGATGAACTCCATCTGCATGTGACCGGCGTCTGTGCCTCTGAGCGTAATGTGATCGCCGATCTTCCATCCGTTCTTTTTCATCAGCACGGAGCCGACGGTAGCAGCGCGACGCTCCTTCGCCGCGAGACGCAGGTTTTCGCGCGACAACTGATAGTCGGGAAACACGTCCGCGATTTGCGGGCCAGCGCCGAACGTGAGGATCGAGTCGCTCACGTTGCGCCACGTCGCGAACCATCCGGTGAGCCCCACGCACGCGGCAGCGCCGGGCATCTTATCGATTTCATCGCAGTAGCGCGCGGGCAGATCCTCCCACGGCGCGGTTTTGTTGACCACGAACAAACGCAGCGTTCCCGACGCGTCAGCGATGACGCGATCCATCGAAGCCGGAACCGACACCAAAACCGTATAGATGAAGGCCGCGAGCGCGATCGTCAGCATCGTCAGGATGGTGCGGCGCAAGTTGCGGCGCATATTGCGGGCGATCAGTTTGAAGGTGTTGAACACTTTTTCACCTGACGCTACGCGTACCTCATGCCGCGCGCAGCGAGTCGACCACTCGCGTGCGCGAAGCTCGCCATGCCGGCAGCAATCCGCCGAGTGCGCCAATCAGCAATCCCGCGACGATTCCCGAAACGAATGCGCCGCCGGTGAGCTGAAATCGAAAAATGAACTCGCCGACGTTCATCAACTGGCTGTGCAGTCCCGTCGCGTATGCTGCGAGGATGCCGAGCGCCTCGCCCAGCACCGCGCCCGCGATTCCGAGCAGCACGCTCTCTACTACGAAGCTTGAGAGCACATTGAAGCGGCTGAAGCCTAGCACGCGCAGCACGCCGATTTCACCGGTGCGGCGCGCGACCGCGGAATACATGGTGTTCATCGCGCCGAAGATCGATCCGATCGCGAGAATCAGCGCGACGACGAGTCCCATCAGGCGCAACTGCTCGATGAAGCCGGTCTGCTTCGCGTAGAACTCGGCCTCCGGCATCGCCTCGACCTTCACCCGCGCGTCGGTGGTGAGTGATTTGGAGAAGTCGTCCTCGAGTCCGGGGCGCAGGACGACATGCAACACCGAAAAGCCGCTCCCCATATGGATGTCCTGCGTCAGCACATCGAGATCGGTGAGCACTTCCGCTTCGCGTGCGCTGTCGTCGTCGGAAAAGATGCCGACGATTTTGAAAGTATGGCGGCCGAATTTGAAATCGCTGCCGATGGTCAGGAACGGATAGCGCGCCGCGAGTTTACGCCCGATCAGCATCTCGGTCGCACCATGCGCATTCTATCGCCCCTCGACCAGCTTCATGTTGCGATGCACCTGGTAGGCGATCGGATAGACGCCTCGCAGCAGGGTGCCGAAGCCGCTTACTTCGGGATGATTCGCGGCCGGGTTGAATCCGGTGATTACTTCGGGCGAAACCAGCGCCTGACCATCGGAGGTGGTCGCGATTTGCGTGCGGCTTTTGAGGATCTCGTACTGGTCGCGCGTGATGTAGCTGCCGCCCTCGCTGGTGGTGCCGCGGCTGATCACAATCCAGTTGTCGCGCACAGCGCTGTGCAGAATGGTGGCACGCAGTCCTGCGACGAATCCCGACAGAATGAAAAGGATCATGACGACGAGCCCGACCACGGCGGCGGTCATAATGCTGGTGGCGCGCCGCACCATCAAACTGCGCAAATTGTAACGAATCGGGATCACGTCGGACTCCGTGCGCGCAACTAAGGACGAATCGTCAATGTTTGAAGCGATGGATTCTACGATCGGCGCACGAACGATTCCATGCCGTCGATCGGCTGCACGCCGCACCATCCGATGCGATGGCGGAGGGGGGAGAGAGTCGAACTCTCCGGCAACCGCAATGGCTGCCAAGCCGGTTTTGAAGACCGGTCGCGGCACCGGCCGCGTTCCTCCTCCAAGCCTTATTTATCGCGTACTTACGGCGATCGGCTCAACCGTTGGGGGCCGGAGAGTGGCCACTGAGTGGCCACTTTTTTCGATTTCTCCCGGAGTGCCTCTCAAAGTCGACCCGTTTAGTACGTCACTCGCGAGCCGGTCCGCCGCGTCGCTCTCGGTGTGTTTGAAGAAGTGGCTGTACACCTGCAGAGTGATAGCCGGATTGGCGTGGCCAAGGCGATGCTGAACCTCCGTAACCGGCGCACCCGCGGCGATCATCGCGGACGCGCAGCTATGGCGAAGAGTGTGAAAAGTTACCCGACGGAGGCGCGCTCGCGCCAAAGCGGGGTAGAACGCGACGCGCAGCAGCCAATCTCGGGACATCGGCTTGCCCCCCGGAATTCGGGAAAACCAGATCCTCTTCGGAGATGGGGCATTGCAGCTTCCAACGTTTCAGGTCGGCGACCACCAGGGCGGGAATTGAAATCGTTCGCTTACCCGCCTTCGTCTTCGGTGGAAAATATCGCGCGCGGGTCTCCTCGCTCCTAAGCCGGGCCCACGACAGGCTGCGCCGCACGACCATTTTGCCAATCCCATCCTTGGGCAGTTCGAGATCGCTCCAACGCAACGCCAATAACTCTCCTTGGCGCGCGCCCGTGATGTACGCCGCCTCGAATAACACTTTCTCGAAGCCGGGGTTGGCGATACTCAACAGCGTTCGAATTTCTTTAGGGCTAAGCACGTTATCTGGATCGACTTTGTCATCACCCTGGTCAAAGGCATTTTCTCCGGGCTTGATCTCCTTGGCTACAAGCATGACGCGCTCGACACTGTCCACGGGATTCTTTGAACAGACGCCGCGTCTGACTCCCAGTTTGAACACCCGCCGATAATTCTGAGGATCGCGTTGGCAGTGCGCCTAGCGTATCCGCGATCGCGGAGATCGTTACGTAGCTTTTCGATCGACGCCACCGTGATGCGATCGAGTTTGTGCCGACCAAAGGTAGGCAAAATGTGCCTATTTAGCCGACTTCGCAGGTCGACAACGTGAGATGGACGGCGGTCGATCTTGCTCTGAAACCACTCCTCCGCGATCTCCCCGAACGTCGGAACACGAGCCGGCTCAACATAATCGCCGCGAGCGGCTTTCTCTGTGGTCTGAGCAAGGAAAAGCTCCGCCTGCTTCCTAGTCTTGAAGCGAACGCGGCGGCGAGGGCCCTCCATCCCTAAAGGCCGATAGTCCAACTCCCATAGACATTCGCAATTGCCGCCCTTGCAACTAGCTACGTGAAACCTTTCGATCCTTGCCAATTCCTTTCACCATGGCTGTGTCACTAGCGTGGTGGCCTCCCAGATCAGTCAAACGTAATTATCCGCGAGCAGGTATGGTCCACCCTTCTATCAATAACAGTAATGTGTTCAAGGAAGTGCCCTCGGGATAGTAGAAAGCAAACTGCGCCTACTAGTTCAGGTTCGCTAGGTCTTTCACCAAAGTTGGTCGTTAACTAGCCTTATGACTCCGTCCTTTTAATGAACTCCCTAAGGAGAGCTGTATGCTGACAGGATTCACAAAAACAAATGGTCTTCTCTAAGTAATAATCGTCCATGATGTCGATATCGTCCAGCTCGGGATCGCCCCCGCCGGTCATTATCGGGACGAAAGGACCGGTAAGATGAAATGTGGTCAAAGGATCTTTGCAGGACGGACATTCG
>DATGKG010000113.1:0-9582 GCA_035294805.1 Binataceae bacterium (SeqCode)
CTGCGCGATGTTCGCACAATTAACCAGAAGCGCGCGCAGTCGAATGCCGAAAATTACGGCTTCGCGGCGGGCGGAAAGTAAAAATGCGGGCGGCGCGCTCGCGTTGAACACGGCTGCGGGTTTACAAAATCGCAGCCATCCCGAAGGTTTGATCAGGTTACCGCGAAACCGTCGACGTTGACAAGATTTAGCTCGCCGATCATCATTGCGCGCTCATGACGCGATGGTGATCGGCATGCACGCGAAGGCAATCGGACTCGATTTCGGAACCACCAACAGCGCGATCGCTCAGGTCGCCGGCGATGGTTCGCTCGCGCTCGCGAGTTTCCCCGGCGGCGCCGAGCGCGCGGCTTCCGAGACCATGCGTTCGATCCTGTTCTTCGCTGCCGATCCGCCTGAGGACGAGCCGCGCCTGACCGTCGGCGGCGAGGCGATCGACAACTACATCGCGTCGGGCGCCAACGGACGTCTCATCCAGTCGCTCAAGTCGTTTCTCGCCGATCGATCATTCGATTCCACCGACATCATGGGCGATCTCTACTCGCTCGAGGATCTCATCACGCCGATTCTGAAGCGCTTGCGCAAAGTAGCGGAGGAACAATTCGGCGAACTGCCGCCGCATCTCGTGGTTGGCCGTCCAGTGCACTTCTCGTCCGCGCAAAATGACGCCGACGATGAACTCGCGACCACTCGCCTCGGCGGCGCGATTCGCCGCGCCGGATGGAAGGACATCACCTTCGAGTTCGAGCCGGTCGCCGCCGCTTATCACTATGCCGCGACCATCGCGCGCGAGGAGTTGATCCTGGTCGCGGATTTCGGCGGCGGCACGAGCGACTTCTCCATCGTTCGGCTGCGTCCTCCCTCCGCTACAGCCTCGCACGACCGGCATGAGATTCTCGCCAACGATGGTGTCGCGATCGCCGGCGACGCATTCGATGGCGAGATAGTGCGCCGGCTGGTCGCGCCGGAACTCGGACGTGGCTCGCAATATCGCACGCCCTATGGGCAGGTCCTGCCGATGCCGACCTGGTTCTACGCGCAGATGGAGCGCTGGCACTTTCTGTCCTTCCTCAAGGCGCCGACGACTATGAACAAGCTGCGCGACCTGGAGCATCAGTCGATGGCGCCGGAAAAAATCCGCGCGCTCATCCACATCATCGAAAATGACCTCGGCTACTTGTTGTTCAAGTCAGTCGAGCAAACCAAGCTCGCGCTTTCCGATGCGGACTCGACGCTGTTCCGCTTTGCGGATCACGACGTGGTGATCGAAAAGCCGGCCAGCCGCGAAGCATTCGAAAGCTGGATCGCGCGCGAGCTGCGCGCCATCGCGGAATGCGTCGAGCGCGTGCTCGCCGCGGCCGAGATTCTCCCGACGTCGATCGACAGCGTTTTCCTCACCGGGGGATCGTCCTTCGTGCCGATTGTGCGAAGGATTTTCGCAAGGACCTTTGGCGCCGGGAAAATCCGAACCGGCAGCGAATTCACCTCGATCGCACGCGGTCTCGCGTTGCGCGGCGCCGCCTGAGATATCCGGCTAAACAGCGCACGAATCCTTCTTATGCAATGAATGCTGCGGGTGCGAGCCTCGTCACTCCTATATACGACTGCGCTCCCTGAGAGCGTAGCGGCATCGTGACTCAATGATCGAAATAGAGAACGGCACCAAAGTTCGCGATGAAACGGCCGGGCATCATGAGGCTCCGATCGTCGAAGAGCCGCGCGAGTTGTTCCGGCATTTTGCTCATTGGACCGCAGAGATTGCCGGCTCGGTTTGGCTCTTTACCGGTGCGGTAATTCTAATTGCCGTTTGGCTCGTGAGCGGACCGCTCTTTCATTTTTCCGACGCGTGGCAACTGGTGATCAACACCGGTACCACTATCGTAACCTTCCTGATGGTGTTCCTGATCCAGAACACCCAGAATCGCGACGCGCGCGCGATCCATTTGAAGCTGGATGAACTGATTCGCGTCAGCAAAGGTCGCAATCTTTTCATGAACCTGGAAGAGCTATCCGATAAGGAACTGGGTGATCTGACCGAGAATCTCGCGGTCATGCGAGAAAAATCCGCGCAGAAGCTGGCGGCGCGGGCTGAAGCCCGGAACCGGACGTAACCAGGTCAGCCTTCCTTGATCACACAAGCACATACTTTCCGCGCTATCAGCCGTTCATCCGAAACCTCGCAATGGAAGAATTGATCCTCCGATTCCTGATCGGAGGCGTCATCGTATCGGCGTTTGCAGTTATAGGTGATCTTTTCGAGCCAAAGAGTTTCGCCGGAATTTTCGGCGCGGCACCCTCTGTCGCACTTGCGACTTTGGCGCTCACTATCACCAGCAAGGGCAAGGACTATGCTGCGACTGAAATGCGATCGACCATAATCGGAGCGTTCGCATTTCTCGTCTATGCTTATATCGTAGGACGCGTGCTCTTAAAGCACGGCTTACCAACGCTTCCGGTCTGCACAGTGCTTATCGTCCTATGGATAGCTGTGGCCATCGGAGGATGGGCAATCCTGCTGAGATAGGACCGTGCTGATACGAGTTAAACCTTCTGCTCTGAAAGAAACTCGATGGTATCAGTATGCGATTCGGTTCCTGCTGGGCGGCGCGATAACTGCGATAGCAGGAATCATCGCAAAGGAGGCGGGGCCGGTATTCGGCGGACTGTTCCTTGCCTTCCCTGCAATCTTTCCGGCCGGTGCAACGTTGATCGAAAGTCACATCAAGGAAGAGAAGAAGAAAAAAGGGTTGGACGGGACGCGCCGTGCCAGACAAGCCGCCGGCGTAGATGCGATAGGAGCGGCCATCGGCACGATCGGTCTGATGGTTTTCGCTTTTTGGGCCTGGCGCTTCCTGCCTCACGAAGCCACTGCGCCGGTGCTGTTAGCTGCGACAGTAATGTGGTTCGCGACCTCGATCATAATCTGGTACGTCCGCAGACATATTCGCATACCTTGGTCGGAGACCTATCATGAGTAATCTTGCAAAGTTGAAGACCTTCGATCCTGAAACCAAAGACCTTAATGTGGTCATCGAAACACCTAGAGGTAGCCGTAACAAGTACGACTATGATCCCGACCTGGGAGCATTCAAGCTCGCCCACGTTCTGGCAGAAGGACTCACCTTCCCGAACGAGTTCGGCTTCGTTCCTTCGACCCTCGCCGAGGACGGCGATCCACTCGACGTGATGGTGCTGCTCGATGCGCCGACCGCCGTGGGATGCGTGCTTACGGCGCGACTGATCGGAGTCATCGAGGCGCAGCAGACCGAAATGGATGGCACAAAATGTCGCAACGATCGTCTGATTGCCGTCGCGACCCACGCCCACGTTCATAGTGACGTCAAATCAATTGATGACCTGGACAAGAAGGTGGTCGACGAAATCGAGCACTTCTTTATCTATTACAACGAGCGGCGCGGAAAGAAGTTCAAGCCGCTGGGACGTTTCGGTCCCAAGCGAGCATTGAAGCTCGTCAAGCAGAGCATGAAAGCTTTCAAGAAGTCCTGAACGGCTGACCAGCTATATCGCGCGATGCGGATAGCTAGGGCTCAGTTGCGGCAGCTTCAGGCCTAACTGGTCGGCACGACGCTCCAGCACCGTGACATACATCTCCGCGAGTTCCTGATTATCGCGGGCCTTCAATCCATAGAGAATGCAATCGTAGGTGAAACCGCTGCCGGGCGGTCCGAAGAAGTTCACCGCACGAGGAAGCCATTGTTTCAGCGCCGCCTGCACTTCCTTCTTGCCGAATTTTTGCACCGCATCGCCGAGAAGCTCCGAGGCGAAGACTTCGTGGTCGGCTTCGTCTTCCATGATCAGCTCGGCGGCGCGGCTATGCGGCGCATAACTCGAGTCCTGGTAGTTCACGCCGATCATCATCAGGCCGGTCATGTCGAGCGAGAGCGCCGCCATGATCAGATCGATCTCACCGCTGGCCTTCTCGGCGAAGAAGCGCGGCGCCTCGAACGACGGCGCTTTCATCAGAGGGATCATCATGCGATCGGCTGATTTCTCGCTGACGCCCAGCTCCGCGAGCGCGCGATAGACCAGCCGCGCATGCTTACTCTCTTCGATCAGGTTCTTCTCGATGGTGGGCCTAAGCGAAGGATCGTCGCAGGTCGAAAGCGCGCGCTCGTACCCGAATGCGGTCAGCTTTTCCGCCATCGCATGCGCGGCGAGCAGGCGCACGAGGATTTTCTCGTAGTGCGAATCGACGCGGCCGACCCGCAGGTCGGCCGCACTGACTTCGCGAGGCGCATACTTCCGCCGTATCGGCATCAACTCTCCCTAGTGAGCATTCTTCGAGGGCAGGACCACGGTCGCGCTGCCGGGCGTGGTCTTTTCGCCCTTCGCATTCTCCAGCCAGATTTCGCAATCGACCATATGATGGCCACCTTCCACATATTTCTTACTGACGCGGCCGCGACACACAACCTTCGAGCCCGGCTGATCCATCCCTCGATACTGCACGCCGAGCTTCTTGACCCATCCGTGATTGCCGGCAAAGTCGGTCGCGAGCTGGCCGAGGAACGCATTCTTCAGCGCTCCGTGCAGGATGACGCCCGGGAGTTTGTTCGCGAGCGCGAAGTCCTTGTCATAGTGGATTTGGTAGAAGTCGCCCGACGCGCCCGCATACTTCACGAGCTGCTGCGTGGTGGGATTTTTCTCCAGCGGACCGATCTCGGTGCCGACTTCAACATCTTCAAAATATCGCTGCTGCGCCATTGTGATGCTCCCTAGTAACGGATTCCGGTCGAGCGCTGCGTCACGCACAGCTCGCCGAATTGGTTGGTATAGGTGGTCTCGATGGTGGTGAAGATCATCGGGCCGAGGCGTCCCTCGGATTCGCGCAGGTCGACCAGCTTCGATTGCACCGTGATGCGATCGCCGGGGCGAATCGGCTGGAAATATTCCCAATCCGAGCCGCCGTCGAGACCGCGAAATTCCGCACCGAGTCCTTTCAGATGCACGTTGGGGATGGGCGAGCCCATCGAGCGGCAGAACGTCGGCGGCGCGACCATCCCGCCGAAGACGTGGCGCGCCTCCTTCTCGTCATTGAACAGCGGATTGGGATCGCCAATCGCCTCGGCAAAGCGGCGGATGGCGCCGCGTTCGACATCGTAGCTGCGCGCCTCGCCGGTCGTGCCGATTTGTTTGCGGGCTTCATCGTCAACAATCTTGTTCGCCATTTCCTGTTCTCCTGTTCGCGACCAACGGGAGCGCCGTGACGCCTGGGTAGCGCATAGCCCCGTCGGCATGGAATGCCGTTTTGTCTCTTCATACCACAGGCGGTGCGAGGCGTATAATCGAGGCAACATCAACCCCGGAGGTGGCCATCATGCCGAAACTCAACCCCGACGAAATCACCGCCAAACTGCGGACGCTGCCCGACTGGCAACAGAAGGGCGACGCGATCGCGAAGCAGTACACCTTCAAGGAGTTTATGGACGGCATCCGCTTCATCAATCGCATCGCGGAGATTGCCGAAAAGATGGATCATCATCCGGACATCATGGTGAATTACCGGCGCGTCACGTTCACGCTGTCGACGCATGATCAGGGCGGCATCACGGAGAAGGATTTCAAACTGGCGGATGCGATCGAGAAGGAGTTCACCAAGAAATGAAGTCCGGAAGGCGGATTGTCCTCGCATTTGTCGTGATCGCTTCGATGGTGTTCGGCGCTGTGACGCCTCGCGCGCACGCCGCAGATGCGTCGGCGCCCGGCCTGGAGAAGGCGACCTTCGCCGGCGGATGTTTCTGGTGCATGCAGCCCGCGTTCGATCACATCCCGGGCGTGGTCTCGACGGTGGTCGGATATACCGGCGGCGAGAAGCAGCATCCGACTTACGAGGAGGTTTCGGACGGCGGCACCGGCCACGCGGAGTCGATCGAGATCACATTCGATCCGAAGAAGGTCACCTATCAGAAATTGCTCGATGTGTTCTGGCACAACATCGATCCGACCTCGTTGGATCGGGAATTTTGCGACGTGGGGCATCAATACCGCACGGCGATTTTCTTCCATGGACCCGAGCAGGAGCGCGAAGCGAAGGAATCGGAGAAGCAGATCGAGGAAACAAAGCCATTCAAGGATCCGATCGTTACGGAGATCGTCGCGGCATCAACGTTCTGGCCTGCGGAGGATTATCATCAGGACTTCTATTTGAAGAATCCGGTCCGCTACAAATTTTATCGCTACAACTGCGGCCGCGATCAGCGTTTGCGCGAGCTATGGGGCGCCGCGAGCGGCGGGCATTAAAGCTCACCCCTTCCGGGGTACGTAATGCTGCGTGCCCTGGCCCGCGCGATCGATCTCGCGAATCAGGTCGGCGAGGTCATTGGGATTGTTCACGAAATCGATCTCCGAGGTATCGACGACCAGCAGCGGCGCTTCGTCGTAATAGAAAAAGAAATCCCGATACGCGGTCGACACCCGCTCGAGGTATTCGTAGCTGATGTCGCGCTCGAAATCGCGATTGCGCCGCCGTAGCCGCTCCGCCAGCACCTCCACATTCGCGAGCAAATACACGACGAGGTCCGGCTTCGCCATCTTCGCATCGAGCAGCTTGTAGACCTGCTCGTACAGCACCAACTCATCGGGCGCGAGGTTCAGATTGGCGAAGATGCGATCCTTCGCGAAGAGATAATCGGCGACGGTCGCCTGCTCCAGGAGCGGACGCTGGACCATCTCGCGCTGCTGGTTGTAGCGAGTAAGCAGGAAGTAAAGCTGGACCGGAATCGCGTACTTCTCGGGATCCTCGTAAAAGCGCGCGAGGAAGGGATTCTGCTCGCCCTCCTCGAGAATCAGCCGCGCGCCCAGTTTGCTCGCGAGCACCTCCGCGAGGCTGGTTTTGCCGACGCCGATCGGACCCTCCAGCGCGATATAGGCGCGCCGCTCCATCAACCCCTTACGCTCGGGCTTCGGCTTTTTGGCCGGCGCCGGGCGCTTCGGCGGGTCAAACAGGGGCGCTTCTAATGATGTTTTTTTGCTGCGGCGCGAAGCTTTTTAACCTCAGCATCTGGTGCGCCGGCGCGCTCCTCCAGATCGGCCGCGGTCGAGTAATCGGGCGGGCTCTCATGCAACGACAACTGCGCCAGCTCCATGTTGGCCGTCTTGTTGTCGGGATCGAATGTCAGCACGTCGTTGAGCAGCGCCGAGAGCATCTGCGATGCCTGCGCGCCGCCTTTGCCCGCCACCTGCCCCGCGCTATGCATGACCGCATCGACGGCAGGATCCAGCGTCTGCTGCTTGGTCGCGAGTGCGAGCAGCATGTAGCCGCGTACTGCCTGATCGTAGGTTTTCATCGCGTCGTCGTACTTCTGCTGCTGCGCCTGCTGATCGCCCTGCTGAACCACCGCGGCAACTCCTTGGCGCAGGTCATCGATCATGTGATCGATGGTCGCCTTGGATAGATTTGCCTTGCCGGCTTCCTGCAGCGAGCCCTTCAGGTCGGACATTCCCTCCGTCACATCGCCGGACTTGATGGTATCGAGCGCGGTGTCCGCCTGCTTGGTAAGTTGCTTCAGATGACGATAGTAGCTCGCCTTGCCGCGCAGCCGCTGGTCGGTTGGATCGAGCGCCGAGGCGGCCATGTATTCCGCGCCCGCCTCGTCATAATCGTGCAGAACTTCGTCGACGTTGGCGAGCGATTTATGCGCGTCGGTCAGACTGGGGTCGGCCTTGACGGCCTCGCGAAGTTCGCTCTGCGCTTCCTTGACGAGATTCATGTCGTGGTCGCCGGCCTGAAACTTTCCGAGCAGGTCTTCCGCCTTGTTGTAATGCTTCTTGGCCGGAGAGCATCCGGCGGCGCCAATAACGATAGCGAGGAGCGCGAGGGCAAGCGCGCGCGAAGTTCCCTTTCGCATCAGCAGTTTCCTTTTCGAGCGGACCGAGGTTTCCCCACCCGAGCAATGTCGGTTGAGTTTTTATTTGACTGGCGGGGATTGTCAACCCTGCCGCATCAGGGGCATTTTCGAGCGCCGCAACCGTATCGCGAGCGGATACGCATTCGTCGCGCGCGGATGTTCTGGTCGCGCGATGAACCTCCCCGATCGTCACTTCGTGTCGGAAATGAGATACACGCCCGTGACCTCGAATTGCTGCTTGAAGTGCTCGAGGCTTCCTCCTTCATAGAAGTTCGGACGGAAGCTTTGCACCGCTATCATCGCGCGACGACAATTCGCCGCGTCATCGTAGGTTGGGAAGAGTCCGAACTGGTTGAGCCGCGGCTGGAAACGGCGGCTGATGAGATCATCCAATACAACCGCCGCATCGTCACTTTCGCTATCGCCAGGTACTAACGGCAAGGCCGTCAAAAAGATAAGTGACGCTCCTCCACCGATATCATAACCCAGGAATTGTGCACCCTCTGGAGCCGGTTCGTTGTCCTCTGTTATCCCAATTACTTCGAAGTTCATCCCGGGAAAATACTCATTGGCGAGTTGCACGTATCTTAGCGCTTTTGCAAGATCGCGAACCGCCGCAAATCTCACCTTCTCTTCCGCAGACCAAGACCACAATTCGTTGATCTCATGATCGTGCGGTACTTCTTTGCAGTAGGGCGGCCACTTCCGATCCGTACCGCGATAAACAAAGGTCGTGCGATCCGTTGGATACGGGGGGCCATCTAGAATCAAATATTTCATACAGTCTCAGTCCTCGGGAGATTCCCGCCCTTCATCCACTACCGCATTCGGGTTCGAGAAGCTGCCTCCTTCGGGCAGGTCTGATATGATTGGGAATGCCGAGCGCCAGGTCTTCCTCGTCGAGCGCTTCAAGCTGCCGACCTGACCAAAAACATCCTGCTGCTTGCGCCCCCCACTGCAACGCATCGATCTCTTTTGTTATTGGCGCCAGATGAGCACTGATCCAAACGTCGGCCGTGAAAAGACACAACCGACCATTCAGCTGAAGACTAGAGCCAGCCTATCTGATACCAGACTACGGACGCTACAATTACCAAAAGGCTAAGAATTGAAATCCTTATCATCGTCCGCTTTAGATTGGCCGTTATTTCGGTTAGCGACTTCCGCTGATAAGTCAACTGACTGGCGCAATCGAAAAAGGTTCCGATCACAAATATCGCTAAAAAGCCAAATACGAATTTCCATGTCTCGTTCATTAAACGAATACCTCTACTGTTTCCGACCGGATCAGTAATCGAGCGTATAACTTGTGCCTATGTAGAGATTCGAACCGAAACCAAGTGGGAAATTGATACGAGGTCCAAGGATCTTAGCGGGCGGAGCGGAGCCGACCAGAGGTAGACCCTCCTGAACGCCGCCTACAGGCGATGTTAGCTGAAACTGGATGCTCACCGCCACACGAGAATTCTGTTGCACTTGAGGAACAATACTGAGGTTAGAAAAGGGCGCAACGGGAACATTTAAGACCGCATCGAAAACATCCTTAGGAATGTTAGCCCCTGATTCCCACCATAACCACCGCCGCGCATCGACCCCCCGCCCGGAGCATCGAGGCCTTTCGGGCCGTTCGGTGTAATCTGGAACGGATCGGGATTATAGATATTGCCGTTGGGCTCCCAATACAGCTTCGGCGCATCGGGCACTTCGTTTTCCA
>DATGKG010000114.1:0-2596 GCA_035294805.1 Binataceae bacterium (SeqCode)
CGAGTGCGCCCGCCAATAAGGCGATTGGCCAGCTGATCGATTTCCCCACGTGATTCCCCCAAAAATACGAAAGTTCGAGTCGATTAGTTCTATTACGCTCAGCTATCAGTAAAAGCAAATTACAAGCGTTGCGAAGTACGTCAACTTGTTGACATTAAACGCCGAACGTCGCACTTGGTACGAGACCGCCGGTTGACTCGCGAGCTCTCCCTAACGTATGTTAGGTAGACATCGAGGAACATCATCTCATGCCGAACGACGCGCGACTCAATTTTTCATTCGACGAAATTCTCCAGAATCCGAACTACGACCGCTCGCTCATCGTGAATGGGCGCCGATGCCACGGCGGTTTCGATAAAGACGGCAACTATCAATCGCCGCGCACCGTATGGCGCAATCCCGCGATCAAGGCGTGGCAGGAGCGCCATCTTGCGACGTCGGACTTGCCGCTGGTCGAGGTGCCGCGCGAAGTGGTTCCTCCTTATACGCCTAACGTCGCGCAGGCGCGCTTCCTTCTGAAGAATGGCATCCGCGAGCCGCTGGTGCGTATCCTGACCGAGATCGCGATCGTCGAGGGCTTCGGCGCCTTCATCCGTGAGCTGCCGGTTCCTTCGATGAAAAGTTTCATCCGCGAGGATGTCGCCGGCACCGCCCTCGCGCATCTGACCGGCGGTCTGTTCGAGGCGCACGCGCGCGACGAGGCCGGATGGGAGGCGGAGGGCGGCCACAAGCAGATGTGGGAAGCGGCGCGCGATGCGGCCCTTTCGAACCCAACCATCTCGCCGGAGATTTTCGCCGCGATCATGGGACGCCGCAACAGTGGACAACCGCAAGCATTGTTCCCTGCACTTGGCGATCCGGTCGAGCGGCTGATCCGTTTCATGGTTGATGTGCTTGCGATCGAAGTTTTCGCGGCCTCGACATTCGAATGGGCCGAAGCGATTTTGTCGGACCCTGAAATCTCCGATGCGCCCCAGGATGCGGCCGATCTCGTGCGCTACATCCGCAGCGATGAAGCTCCGCACGTTGAATATCTTCGCACGGGCCTTTCCGAGATCAGTGCACGCATGCTTATGACTCAAGAGAGCAAAGAAATCTCCGGCAAAGTCGTTGTCGATGCGCTGATGGATCGCACGCTGAAAAACATGATGCGTCAGCGCGCCATCGATCGTCCCGCGATGCTTCGCGATCTCATCCGCAACAACGCGCATGGAAAGGATCCCGAGGAGCTGCTGGCGGAATTCGAATCGCTCGGGACGCGATGGGAACCGCCCTCGCGCTTCGCGCCGAAAACGGATGCGCCATCGGCGAACGTCAGCTACTGAGCGGCTACGGCTCCAGGCGCTCCATCATCCGGGGGAACGGAATCACCTCGCGGATGTGATGCGTGCCGGTGAGCCATCCGACGCAGCGCTCGATGCCCATCCCGAAGCCCGCGTGCGGCACCGAGCCATAGCGGCGCAAGTCGAGGTACCAATTAAACGGCTCGAGCGGAAGATTCTGCGCGATGATTTTGTTCTTCAGCGTTTCGAAGTCGTCCTCGCGCTGGCCGCCGCCGATGATCTCGCCATGACCTTCCGGCGCGAGCATGTCGACGCATAGCGCGACCTCGGGACGATTCGGGTCCTGCTTCATGTAAAACGCTTTGCACGCGGTCGGATAGCGATGCACCATTACCGGCCGATCGAACTCTGATGACAGCGCGGTCTCCTCGTCGCCGCCGAAATCATCGCCCCACTTCACTTCCATCCCCTTTGCCTTCAACTTCTCGATCGCTTCGTCATAGGAGATGCGCGGATACGGCGTCGAGGCCGACGCTTCGAGCAATTTGGTATCGCGCTCGAGGCGCTTCAGTTCTTCCTTACGCCGATCGAGCACGCGTCCGACGATGTAGGACACGAAATCCTCGGCGAGTTTCATGTCGTCGTCGAGGTTGAAATACGCGGCCTCCGGCTCGACCATCCAGAATTCCGTCAGATGACGCCGCGTCTTGGATTTCTCCGCGCGGAAAGTCGGACCGAAGCAGTAAACTTTGCCGAGCGCGAGCGCGCCGGCTTCCGCATAGAGCTGGCCGCTCTGCGTGAGATACGCTTTGCGCTCGCCGAAATAGTCCACTTCGAAAAGATTGGTGGTGCCTTCGCATGAGGTTGGCGTGAACACCGGCGCGTCGAACAGCACAAAGCCGCGATCGTAGAAAAAATCGCGACACGCCTGTTCGACCTCGCTGCGCACGCGCAAGATGGCGTTCTGCTTGGAGGATCGAATCCACAGATGCCGCAGGTCGTGCAGGAACGCGACGCCATGCTCCTTCGGCGTGATCGGATAATCGGTCGAGGGACTCACGACAGTATAACTCTTCGCGGTCAACTCGTATCCGCCGGGCGCGCGTTTGTCTTCACGCATGATGCCGCTTATCTGCAGCGAGGTTTCCTGGCTCAAATGATCGGCGGCGGCGAACGCCTCGGCGCCGAGATCGTTCAGCGTCGCGACGCATTGGCAGATGCCGGTGCCGTCGCGCAGTTGTAGAAAATGAATCTTGCCGCTCGAGCGCCGGTTGTTGAGCCATCCGGAGAGCGTGACTTCTTCGCCGGCGTGC
>DATGKG010000115.1:0-3940 GCA_035294805.1 Binataceae bacterium (SeqCode)
GTATTCGGATTCTTGTTGGCGCGAATCAGGAAATTGTCGTCCTCGCTCGCGCCGAGCGGCGTGAAGCTCACCATCGCGACGCGATCGGAACCGATGGTATCGCGCATCAACCGCTTGAGCGCGAAGGCTTCCTCGTTGGTCGCCTGCGCTCCGATGATCGCTCCAATCGCGCGCGGGCCGTAAGCTTTTTTGGTCGATTCGATATTCGCGGCGATGCGCCGAACCGCAGTGCCCCACTCTTCCGGCATCAGGCGGTCGCGCTCCTGGTAAAGCGGGGCGGTCAGGCGCGTTTCGGTCTGCAGCTTAACAAAGTCGTGCCGGCCCTCATCGCACATCCAGTAGGTATTTACGTCCGGATTGTAACGCGGCTTGTAGCGATAGATGCGCGCGCGCTGATGATGGATATCGATCGCGCAGCCGCGCTCGCATCCGGCGCACACCGATTGCGTGCGATGCAGGTACCATACACGCATCCGGAAGCGAAAATCCTTTTCGGTCAGCGCGCCGACCGGACAGATATCGATCACGTTGCCGGCGTATTTATTGTGGATCGGCTTGCCCGGATAGATGTCGATTTCGTCGTGATCGCCGCGATTGAAGATCGCCAGCTCACTGGTATGCGTGACCTCGTCAAAGAACCGCGTGCATCGCGCGCACAGCACGCAGCGCTCCTGATCGAGCATCACGTCGGAGCCGATGTCGATCGCTTTGCCCTTGTGCACCTTCTTGCCGAGCGGAAAGCGCGAGGGCTGATCATCGAACTCCATGTAGTAATCCTGCAGCTTGCACTCGCCCGCCTGATCACACACCGGGCAATCGATCGGATGATTGATGAGCAGGAATTCGAGCACCGCCCTTTGCGCGGCCTTGGTCTTGGCGCTCTGCGTATGCACGACCATGCCCTCGGCGACGCGGGTGTTGCATGCGATCTGTAGCTTGGGCGCCTTCTCGACCTCGACCAGACACATCCGGCAGTTGCCGACGATGGTCATCGCGGGATGATAGCAGTAGTGCGGGATCTCAATTCCGAGCCGCTCTGCGGCCTGGATCACATTGATCCCGTCGGGTACTTCGAGTTCTTTGCCGTCGATGGTGAGCTTCGGCATCTAGCTATCCTGAATTTCCTGTAGCAACCGACTCCAGTCGGTGTTCCTATGCTGCTGCTTTGGCCGCGCTGCCATTGCGATCGCGAAAAGGACAGCGTCCGAGCCGCACGTGATCCTCGAACTCGCTGCGGAACTTCGGCACGAAGCTCTTCACCGGCATCGAGAGGCTGTCGGCGAGCACGCAGATGGTATTGCCTTCCATGTTGGTCGAGACATCGATCAGCAACTGCAGGTCTTCCATCTTGCCGCGTCCATCTTCGAGGTCGATCAACAGCTTTTCGATCCAGCCGCATCCTTCGCGGCATGGCGTGCATTGTCCGCATGACTCATGATGATAGAAATGCGCGACGGTCTTGAGCGTATCGACCATGCAGGTGTCTTCATGCATCACCATCACGCCCGCGGTGCCCATCAGCGATCCGGCCGCGCGCACCGAATCGAAATCCATGTTAACCTTCAGCGCTTCATCCGCGGTGAAAACCGGAAATGACGATCCGCCGGGGATAACCGCCTTGAGCTGCTTGCCGCCGAGGATGCCGCCGCCGACGCCATAGATAAGATCCTTCAGCGGAAAGCCCATCGGCAATTCATACAGACCGGGCAGATTGACGTGGCCGGAGAGGCAGAACAGCTTCGGACCCGGGCTCTTGTCGGGACCGATGCTCTTATACCAGTCGGCGCCGCGATTGATGATGTGCGGGATATTCGAGAGCGTCTCGACGTTGTTGACGACGGTGGGCGATTGGAACGCACCCTGGATCGCGGGAAACGGCGGGCGGTTGCGAGGATACGCGCGTTTGCCCTCGAGCGATTCGAGCAGCCCGGTTTCCTCGCCGCAGATGTAGGCGCCGGCGCCGCGATGGGTCCAGATATCCACATCGAAGCCCGAGCCCATGATGTTCTTCCCGACCAGGCCGTTCTGGCGCGCCTCTTCGATCGCCGCATCTAGGATTCGTTTTTGCAGCGTGAACTCACCGCGCAGATAGACGTAGCAGGTGTGCGAGCCGACCGCGCGGCAACAGATCAGAATCCCCTCGATGATCCCGTGCGGGTCATTTTCGAGCTGATAGCGATTGGCAAAGGTGCCGGGTTCGCTCTCGTCGGCATTGCAGCATACGTAGACCGGCTTCTTGGATTCCTTCGGAATGAAGCTCCACTTGGTTCCGGTCGGGAATGCCGCGCCGCCGCGCCCACGCAAATTGGAATTCTTCACCTCATTGATGATCTGATCAGAAGACCAGTCGAACAACGCCTTGCGCAGCGCCTCGTAACCGCCATGCGCGCGATAGACTTCGAGCTTGCGGAGATCCGGGATGTCCAGCCAGCGAGTAAGAATTCTTTCCATTAATGTAGAATCGAGACGGAGCTACGATTGCGCGCCGTGCTTGGTTTCGAGCGCCATCATCTTTTGCTTCTGCCCCTGGATCTTCCGCTGCAACGCCATCAGCGCGTCGAGCACCGATTCCGGCCGCGGCGGGCATCCCGGAACATAGACATCGACCGGCACGATGCGATCGATGCCCGGCAGCGTCGAATAGTTGTCATAGAAGCCGCCGGTCGATGCGCATGCGCCGAACGCCATTACCCATTTGGGCTCGGCCATCTGATCGAAAACGCGGCGCAGGATCGGTCCCTGGCGCACCGTCACGGTTCCGATGACCATCAGCAAATCGGCCTGGCGCGGAGTGAACCGCGGTAGCAACGCCCCGAACCGATCGATGTCGTAGGGCGTCATCGAGAGCGACATGTACTCCATCGCGCAGCACGCAGTCGCGAAGGGATAGGGAAATATCGAAAATTTGCGGCCCATGCGATCGCTTTGTCGAGGCGCGTCAGCACCGCGGTATCGCCGAGCAGGATTTCATCGCCACCCGAGGTCAGGCGTTCAGTCTGCTTATCGTCAGCCATTGAATTCAGGGTATCAACCGCATTGCTAGAGGGTCAATGTTTCCTGAATTGCTCACGAAACTCTAAGCACCCCCGCGCCGCGGATGCGATCGTGCTTCAACTCGATCAGCGCCTCGGTCGCCTGCTCCAGCCCGAAAAATTGCGTATGCGTATGAATCGGGATCTCGCCCGCGATGCGCATGAACTCCTCGCCGTCGGCGCGCGTGTTCGCCGTGACGCTACGGATCTCGCGCTCCTCGAACAAATGCTTTTCGTAATTGAGCGACGGGATATCGGTGAGATAGATGCCCGCGATCGCGAGCACGCCGCCGCGATCTAGCGCTTCCATGCAAGATGGCACGAGGTTGCCCGCCGGCGCGAACAGAATCGCCGCTTCGAGTTTTTTCGGAGGGCGATCCTCGGCGCGTCCGACCCAATCCGCGCCCATGCTCTCCGCGAGCGCGCGATGCGTGCCGCCCCGCGTCATCACATAGACCGTGCATCCCCAATGCTTCAGGACCTGCATCGCCAGATGCGCCGAGCCGCCGAAACCATACAGCCCCACCGTCATGCCGCGCTCGATCGCCGCGCGCTTGATGGCGCGATAACCTATGATGCCCGCGCATAGCAGCGGCGCCGCTTCCTCGTCACCGAGCGAAGCGGGAATGCGATAGGCGAAGTCCTCGCGCACGGTGGCGTATTCGGCATAACCACCGTCGTGATCATAGCCGGTGAATTTCGCATTTAGGCAGAGATTCTCGCGTCCGCGTTTGCAGTAGATGCAGATGCCGCAGGTCTCACGCAGCCATGCGATGCCGACGCGATCGCCGACGCGATACCGGCTGCATCCGGCGCCTAGGGCCTCGATGACGCCCACGACTTCATGTCCGGGGATCACGCGCGCCCGATGCATCGGGAGATCGCCTTCCGACACGTGGAGGTCTGTT
>DATGKG010000116.1:0-4861 GCA_035294805.1 Binataceae bacterium (SeqCode)
CGACTGATAATCATCCACAGCGGGATGAACATGGCGGTTTGAAGATTGAATATGGCAACTGAGAACAGCGTGACAAAATATGATTCAGGTTTGGATTCGACGACGAAAATTACGAATGCGGTAAAGATGACTGGTTCGAAAATATCCCATGGCGCGAACCAGGGATTGGCGAGCAGGGCAAATCCAGCATGATAGACCGCGAGACCAAAAGCGCCCGCCAGCCGCCAGGCAAGAACACCGCCAATCACCAATCCGGCAAATGTGACTATGAGAAATGCCCTATGATCGCCGCCCAACATACGAACCAGCTCTGGCCCAAGGAGGCGGCTGCGAAAGCCCGACCATTCTTTTCGAGCGATAACGGCGGCCATCGCAAATTTAAGATTGGTATCGAGGCCGCTTGCTTTTTCCAGCAGCTGAATCTGAGCCAAAGCGCAGATTGCAGATAGTGCGGAGATCCGCAGGAGCTTCATTCAGCTTCGACGCTGCGGTCGAGAGCTGTCTCGACGACGTGACGGAATAGAGCGGACACCGTGAGGCGATCTTTTTTGGTCGCTTTTGGGTAGGTCAACACCGGAAAAATATCAGCACGCCGGAACGTAGTCAAAAATCCATTCAACTCGAGAACCTGCTACACGGGCGCTGACTGGTCAGTTGTAGAAGGCCGGACCACGGATCGCATCAGGATCACCGTGATTGATGGCGAGGGGCCCTACTCCCTCGGACATCTATTCGTGAATCGCTGATTTTCCACAGCCGCCAGTGCTGCGGGCGTTTCGATCCCCGCGCGAGGCTGTTATTCTGTCCGCGCGCCTTCAACTTCGGCGCATGCTTGAGGCTGCGACAGTGAATCCTGCAATTTCCGATACCTTGATAATTGCCGCCATCGGCATCGCCGGTGGCGCGGGACTGATTTACATCCAGGTGCTGGTGCAATGGAGTTTGCGCAAGAAACGGCCCGCGCCCGCCGAAGCTCCGCGCCAGCTCGCCGAGGAGGTTCCGCTGCGCGCCGAAGCGCCAACCGCGCCGATGCGGGTGGAAGCTCCGCCGGAAGTCGCGGCGCAGCCGCCACCTCCGCCGCCCTCGCCTCCTCCGATCATCGAGGCGCCTGCGCCTGAAGCACCCAAGGCGCCGCCGCGATTGGGCCTCGGCCTGCGCAAAACGCGCGAGAGTTTCCTCGCGCGCATCCGCACCGCGCTCTCGGGAACCGCGAAGCTGAGCGAAATTTACGAAGGCCTCGAGGAGGCGCTCATCGGCGCCGATGTCGGCGTCGATACCAGCCTCAAACTCACCGAAGCGTTACGCACCAAGCTCAAGAACGAGAGCCGTCCCGATACCATTCGCGACGCGCTCAAGGGCGAGATAGCAGCGATTCTCGAAAATGCGGAGCGTCCGATGGCGGACTCCGGCGACGCGCCGCTCATCATCATGCTGGTAGGGGTCAACGGCGTCGGCAAGACCACCACCATCGCGAAGCTGGCGGCGCGCTATAAGGAATCGCGCGGCACGGTGCTGGTTGCGGCCGGAGATACGTTCCGCGCGGCAGCGATCGAGCAGCTCGAAATATGGTGCAATCGCGCCGGCGTGGAAATCATCAAACAGAAACAGGGCTCCGATCCCGCCGCGGTCGCATTCGATGCAGTCAAGGCGGCGGTTGCGCGCAAGGCCTCAACCGTTCTAATCGATACCGCGGGGCGCTTGCAGACCAAGGCCAATCTGATGGAGGAGCTGAAGAAGATTGGCCGCGTCATCGGGCGCGAGTTGCCAGGCGCGCCGCATGAGGTTTGGCTGGTGCTCGATGCGACCACGGGGCAGAATGCGCTCAGCCAGGCGAAAATTTTCGGCGAAGCGGTTACTCTTACCGGCGCAGTCCTCGCGAAACTCGACAGCACCGCTAAAGGCGGAGTAATCGTAGGTATCGCGGGACAACTCGGCATCCCGGTGCGATTTGTAGGGCTCGGGGAGGGAATCGAAGACTTGCGGGAATTCGACCCGCACGAATTCGTGGACGCGTTATTCACGAGCGGTGAGGGCGAAGGCGATGCTGCCATCGGCTCTCATGCGGCTTGACGGCCAATTAAACCAAATTTAAACTAAAGGTTAAGCTTCCAAGATGGCCACGGATGTTCTTAAAGATCTGGACGAACGCATTCAGGCATCGGTTAACAAGATTCAGCAACTGAGGCGTGAAAACGAGCAATTGCATCATCGCCTGGCGGAGAGCGAGAAGAAGGTTACCGAAGTGACCGCGCAGATGAGGCAATTCGAACAGGAGCGAAAGCAACACGAAACCGAGCGCAGCGAGATTAAGACTCGAATCGAGAAAATCCTCGCGCGCTTCGATGGAATCGATCTTGGCTAGGATATGATGAAAGGCGTGAGCGTCGAAATCATGGGCCAGAACCTCACTGTCGCCAGTAACGAAAACGACGAGTGGGTGAAGTCCGTGGCCGGCGCCGTCGACGAACGGATCCGGACCCTGCGTGCGAGTGGCAACACGGTCAGCTCGGTGAATATCGCGATCCTGGCGGCGTTGAATTTTGCCGATGAACTCGAGCACCTCAAAAAGGAGCATCAGGAGTTGATCGACAGGATTACAGCGATGAAGGAGCGACTGACCGACGCGATTGACGGCAAGCTCGTGCTCGAGCACGCCGGCGCGGGGGGTCACAAGGAACCGGTGGCGGGGTAGCGGGGATCTTAAGAAGGTACGACGCGATGCGCGCAAGCATACAACCTGTGAGACATTTCTTCCGAGCTGACAGGCTATCAACGTCCGATGTCCGCGCGAGGATCCGTCCCGCGCAGGATGCAGCTTTTTGCGCTTTGCGGAGGTTTGCGAGCGCCTGACCATAACGGCGCCTTAAGTAGCCCCTACACTCGCCACGGCTAACGCCAGTGGCGGATGAAAAAAAATATCTTCGCGCGATCCTGATGGACACGCGCGAGTCGATCACCGCGAAACTCGCCGCGTCGCTTTCCGCGCGCGTCCAGGCAGCGTTTCTCGATTCCGATTGCTATCGCGACTCGCGCGCGATCGTTCTCTATTCTGCCGTCGGCAACGAAGTTTCCACCAAGCGTATTTTCGATGATGCGGTGGCGACGGGCCGCGCGATTTTCTATCCGCGTATCGATCCTGATCGCGCGCGTCATACTCTCTCAATTTGCGAAGTCAAAAGCCGCTCGGACCTCAAGCCGGGCGCATATGGAATCCTCGAGCCTGAAACTCGTTCGATAGATGCCGCGCTGCTGCCGCCATGCGTCATCGTGGTGCCGGGAGTCGCGTTTACGCGCTTGGGCGAAAGAATTGGGCGGGGCGGGGGTCATTATGATCGTATGCTGGCGGAACTTGCTCCGCATGCGATCAAGGTGGGTCTCGCATACTCATTCCAGTTGCTCGATCGGATTGCGCAGTCGCAACTCGATCAGCGGCTTAATTTCGTCGTCACCGAGTCCGCAATCTATCCCGCGCCCGCAAGCGCAGGGCGCGAGAGCGGTCTTCGGTCGCAAGGAGGTATCCCCAGGTGAGTTGGATATTGGCGATCCTGGGCTTCGTCATAGGAGCCGCGATCTTCTACATCGTCGGGCAGAACCAGCGTCGCAAGGACGCGGCCGTCTCGTCCGTCGATATGGGAGCAGCGCGCGCCGAAGCCGAGGAATTACTCAGAGAGGCTCGTAGCAAAAGCGAACTGGCAATTAAGGAAGCGGAGGTTAAAGCAAAAGACATTCAGGTCGGGGCGCGCGCCGAGGCCGAGCGCGAGGTGCGCGAACGCCGCAAGGAACTGACCGCGCTCGAAACCAAAATCGAGTCGCGGGAGGAAACTCTCGAAAAACGTCTGGAGGCATTCGAACGCCGCGAGGCCGACCTCAACCGGCGCGACCAGAGCGTTCGCACACGCGAGAAAAACATCACCGACAAGGAAGCGCAGCATCAGGCGCTGATCGACGAGGCCCGCGCCAAACTCGAACAGGTCGCCAATCTTACCCGCGAAGAAGCCAAGCGCGCGTTGATCGAAGAGATGACCGGTTCGGCGCGCACCGAGGCGGCCAAGCACATCCGCGTCATCGAGGAAGAGGCGCGCGAGGAAGCGGATCGCCGCGCCAAGCGCATCGTGTCGATCGCGATCGAGCGGCTGGCCGGCGAATTCGTCACCGAGCGCACCGTCGCGGTGATCCCGCTCCCCAACGACGAGATGAAAGGCCGCATCATTGGGCGCGAAGGCCGCAACATCCGCGCGATCGAAGCCGCCACCGGCGTCGACATCATCATCGACGACACGCCCGAGTCGATCGTCATCTCGTGCCACAATCCGATCCGGCGCGAAATCGCGCGGGTCGGGCTGGAGCGGCTGATTTCCGACGGACGCATCCATCCCGGCCGCATCGAGGAAGTCATCCGCAAGGCCGAACAGGAAGTAGAGGAATCCATCAAAGAGGCGGGCCAGCGCGCAATCATCGAATGCGGGGTGCATGGCATTCATCCGGAGCTGGTCAAGCTGCTGGGGATGCTCAAGTATCGCTACAGTTACGCGCAGAACGTCTTGATGCATTCGATCGAGGCGGCGTTCATTTGCGGCTCGATGGCGGCCGAGTTGGGGCTCAACGAAAAGCAGGCGCGCCGCGCGGCGTTACTGCATGACATCGGCAAGGCGCTTACGCATGAGGTCGAAGGATCGCATGCGCTCATCGGCGGCGAGATCGCGCGCAAGTACGGCGAGTCCGCGAAGATCGTCAATGCGATCGCCGCGCATCATGAGGAGGTGAAAGCCGAGACCATCCTGGCGCCATTGGTCGATGCTGCCGATGCTCTTTCAGGAGCGCGTCCCGGTGCCCGTCGCGAAGTGCTGGAGAGCTACGTGAA
>DATGKG010000117.1:0-3576 GCA_035294805.1 Binataceae bacterium (SeqCode)
CGGGTGGTGATTTCCGATCTTCGCGACGAAGTATATTTTGCAAAAATTTTCCTCGACGATGGAAAACACAATCTCGACAGCCGCCCCAGTGATGCGATTGCGCTTGCGGTCGGTACTCACGCTCCAATTTTCGTGAACGAAAAACTCTTGGAGCCGAACTCAAAGTTAAAAATGGGCCTCAGCGAACAGGCTCCGAAAAGCGCTCGCGGGTTTGGAATCACCGTTCAGGAACTAACCCCGGCGCTGGCAGATTACTTTGAGGTCACCCCCAAGAGCGCGGTCCTGGTCGATGAGGTCGAAGAGGCTGCCAAGGGCGCCGGGGTGAAGCGCGGCGATTTGCTGATCGGAATCGACGGCAATGGTGTGGCCGGTCTGGAGGATTTCGATCGTCAAGTTGCGTCAGTAAAAGAGGGCGCTCCGGTAATTCTCAAGATCAAACGCGGCAAGGACGAGAAATCGATCACCGTTCAGTCCGAAAAAGGCCAATCGGGAAATTAACCGCGCTTAAGCAGCACGCTGCGAATGAAGCGGGGATCGATACGCTCGCGCGGATCAAGCTCGGCAAATTCTTCTTCGATAATGTTCATGCACGAATTGATGAACGCGGCGCTGCGACCGCGCACTCGATCGTCAAGCTTGCTTTCGAGGATCGCATCCACATCGCTATGGAATCCGTTGCTGAGCTTTGCGGGCCGTCCGCCCGGCGTCATGATTTTGCGATGCAGTTCCTGAAGCCGGCTCGCTTCGATCGGATCGGGAACGAATCTCTGATCGAGCGCCTCGCGCGCGAACGCGGTCAGCACGATCTGGCTGAGACGGATTTCATGGCCCGCCACACTCGAACGGAAAGAAGCCGACGAGATGTCCGCGTTGAAGAGTGAGCGGAATAGCTCGACCATCGCTTCGATTTGATCGACCAGCGCGTATCCGACGTGCAGATCGCGCATCGCACGGAAATCGCGCATCGCGATCGAGCCGCCCTGATCCAGCGCCGCGTAAAAGCGCGGCTGCCGCAGCATAAAACCCGCTAACGCCTCGCGATAAGGCGAATCGAGATAGCCGACTTCGCGGGTCTTGCGGAAATCGAGTCCAAGACGCGTCACCGCCGCTTGCGCGCGAGTCCGCAGATCGATGGTCAAGCTCACCCCCAGCCGAAACAGCAGTTTCAAATGAGTATCGCGCAGATTTTCCACCGCCGCGCGCAAATCGCCGCTGGCGAGGTGCTCCAGCGCGAGGTTCAAATAGTTGTGCGTCATTTCGACCGCGAGATGCACCGCCTCCGGGTCGCCGTAGTCCACCGATCTCGCAACCAGCACCTGGTTGGTCACCATCGCCATTTCGGAGCGAAGTTGCCGCTGACCGTCGGCCGCAAAGCCCGCCGCCAGCGCCGCATTGAAGAGCGAATTTTCCCGCTCCGACGCGAGCGCCATGTCGGGCGGAATAATTTCGTCGTCGTTGAGCAGACCCTCGCGGCTCGGCCTGACGTGATGCGCGCGCAGCTCGTCGAACTTCGCCGGATCGAGGTACGCGAAAATGTTTTGCGCCTCGTAGTACTCGGGAAAGCCCCGATCCTCCAGACGCGCGCGGCGGAACTGAAACGCCTCTTCCTCCAGCTCGGCCTCGACGCCCCAGTACGACTCCTCCATCAAGCCCGCGTAGTAGCGATAGTCGCGCTCGAAAACTTCCTCGAGGAATTCGGTGAGCGGCTGCGTGATCTGATCGTAGCGGATGAACTCGATGAGGTAGTGCTCGTCGAGCTGCATCAGGCGGTTGGCGGGCGCGTCGCCGGCAATGTTGGGATCGTCGACGCGATGCACCTTGATGTAGCTGCGCAGCAGCAGCGAGACGAGTTCGAGGTCGAGTTCCATCAGCGCGTCGGCGAGGCGGCGGCGGCCCGCTTCGGTCAGCGCCTCGATCCATTCGCGCATCTTGTCGAGGTTGGGGCGGTCCTTGTCCCAGCAATCGAGGTCGAACAGCGACTTGACCTGCTCGGGCAGCGCGAGGCTCAACAGGTCGCCGGCATCGGCAGATCCGATTTCCTTCAAAGTGTAGAAGAGGGTTTCGGGCGAGAACGACTGGACCAGCCGCTCGGCCTCGGGCGCGGAGAGAATCAGGTCGCGCTTCTGGCGCGCCGGGAGGCCATAGAGGAACTCCAGCTTTTCCTTGAAGGGAAGATTGAGGAACTCGCTTTGTCGATTCGACGCCATCGGTGCGGCAAGGATACCCTCGCGGTCTCATCGCGGGCAATTGGGGTCGCCGATGGCATTTCAAAAATCACATTGATAGAATGATTTCAGTCACGTATCGCACTCCCGTTCGCCTCTGAACTCCCTTCGCCAATTCGCCATCACACATCCGGTCGACTAGAGTCGAGGCGCGCATCTGTGCGACCAGATTAACATGTGTGCGAGCCGACTAAATCGCGCGACCGCGCTGACGATCGCGGGCAGCGACCCGAGCGGCGGCGCGGGAATCCAGGCCGACCTCAAAACTTTCGCTGCACTCGAAGTGTACGGCCTATCTGCAATCACCGCCGTCATCGCGCAGAACAGCGCGCAGGTGTTCCGGATCACGGCGATGAATCCGTCGATGGTCGCGGCGCAGATCGAAGCGGTCGCGCGCGAGCGCAAACCGAATGCGATAAAAATCGGCGCGCTCGCGACCGCATCGATCGTGCGGGCGGTGGCGACCTCGCTCGTCGCACATAAACTCGCCGCTCCCGTCGTCGATCCGGTGCTCATCTCATCGTCGGGCACGCGGCTGCTGAATAAGGCGGGCGCGCGCGCGCTGATAGAGCACATCCTTCCTCGCGCGCGCATCATCACGCCGAATGTTCCCGAAGCGCAGATGCTCACCGGCATCGAGATAAAATCGCCGGCGGATGCGCATGAGGCGGCGCGACGCTTCGTGCGGATGGGCGCGCGCGCCGTCGTCATCAAAGGTGGCCACTTCGACGCGGCGCACGACGCGATCGATCTTCTCTACGACGGCCGCAGCTTCGTCTCGCTCAAAGCGGAACGCATCGCCATCGATGCGCATGGAACCGGATGTGCATTTTCGGCGGCTGTCGCAGCCTATCTGGCGCATGGACGCGATCTGCAAGGCGCGGTGCGCCGCGCTAAAGAATTCGTGACCGCGGCGCTCATCGCGAGCTTCCGCTTCGGCAAGGGGCGTCCATTGTTGGACCATTTCGCCGGGCGCAAGCGGGGCTAGCGCACCATGATCCTCGCGCGCCAGCCGTGCTAGCTTAGCGTTCGACAATGCCGGCAAAAGTCGCACCATCAGATCCCGACAAAATAGCCACTCGCGCGGCGTTCAAATGGCGCGCCGGAAATTTCCAAGCCATCGACGATGCGCTCGCAGTTGAGGAGCCGCTCGAGATTCGCCTCGCGGGACGCCGCTTCACTTTGACGATGCGCACACCCGGCAATGACGAGGAACTCGCCGCGGGATTTCTGCTCGCCGAGGGCTTCATCGCTAATGCGCGAGAACTCGGCGAGATCCGCCGCGTACGCGATGCGAAAGGCGCCGACGAGCCCAACGCCATCGATGTCATCCTTAATGTGCGCGCGGAGG